>JBQVMC010000059.1:0-12099 GCA_052361145.1 Methanosarcinaceae archaeon | reverse complement strand
CATGGTTTATATAAATATGTTTTTTCTGTGATAATATGGTGGATTTTTACTGCATAACTGGATTCTGGAATTGTGCCATGCAGCACAAATGCCCTGTCCATTTAACCACATTATTGCATGCGTTGACCTTAAGGCGGCTTTACCGTCTGGATCTATCAAATGTTTTTTTTAGTGGACCGATCGGGAATTGAACCCGAGGCCTCTACCAATTAGGTTGAACAGCCATATTAAGCCTGCCCAATTGCCAAGGTAGCGATCTTCCCCTGATCTACCGGCCCATTATTTTTGAACATACTTGGTATTATCTCAAATAAAGTTATCGCTGTATCCAAAACCCGAACGTCCGATTTGATAAAACACCGAAAAAATATGTACCTGTCACTTCAGGAGTCCGCCTTTGCTTGCAGGACCTACGGCCTTTTGGTATCGTGAAAGATAACCACATCCTGCATTCTTATCCGGATGTGCAAGTAAAGCGCGTCTTTTATCCATCTCTTCCTTTGGAACATTCAGGTTCAGGATCCTATCAGGCATGTTTATCTCGATCTCATCCCCATCCCGAACAAGCGCGATGGGACCACCTTTTATGGCTTCAGGACATACATGACCAATGCAGGGTCCGCGAGTACCACCTGAAAAGCGTCCATCAGTTATCAATGCAACCGAATCGATAAGACCCATGCCAGCGATCGCAGATGTTGGGGAGAGCATTTCCCTCATGCCCGGACCGCCTTTTGGACCTTCGTACCGGATTACAACAACATCTCCTGAAACAATATCTCCTCCCATTATACCAGACATTGCATCCTCTTCGCTTTCATACACTCGGGCAGGCCCGGTGTGCACAAGCATTTCTGTATTCACAGCAGCCTGTTTCACTACCGACCCTTCCGGTGCAAGTGTTCCTTTAAGGATGGCAATACCGCCCTGTGGATGTACAGGGTTTTTAATTGTGGATATAACCCTGTTATTTGTTCGCGTGTTTACAACAACGAAATCTTCAATATTTTCTCCTATGGTCTTTCCGGTCACTGTTTTTGCATCCATTGCCAAAATGGTCTCCAAGCGGCCAATGATTGCCTGTACCCCGCCTGCCCTGTCAAGATCTATCATGAAATCGTCGCCCCCGGGTCGCAGGGAAACTATATGGGGAGTGGTCTTACTAAATTCATCAAATAGTTCAATTGGAAGTTCAAGCCCGAATTCATGTGCAATGGCAGGCAAATGCAAAGTTGTGTTCGTGCTGCCGCCAATTGCCATGTCGATCTTGATCGCATTTTCGATTGATCTTTGTGTCACTATCTTGCGCGCGGTCAATCCTTCTTTTACCATTTCCACTATACGCTCACCTGACTGTTTTGCGATCCTATATTTTTTTGCATCAACAGCATGTGCTGTTCCGCATCCTGGTAAACTCAACCCGAGTCCCTCTGTAACACATGCCATTGTATTAGCAGTAAATAATCCGGCGCATGAACCAGCACCACTGCATGACAGATCTTCTAACATTTTCAATTCAAAATCAGGTATCAATCCATTCTGGTGTGCACCCACACCTTCAAAAACAGAAATAAGGTCACAATCCTCATCACCAACAAAACCCGGTAGCATTGGACCTCCTGTTACAACTATTGCAGGAATGTCAAGTCTGCCTGCAGCCATCAGGTGACCTGGTACTATCTTGTCGCATGTAGGGATTAAAACCATTCCATCAAATTGGTGTGCCTGTATCATGATCTCAATGGTGTCTTCGATCGCCTCACGGCTTGGAAGCGAATATTTCATACCCTCATGACCCATTGCAATACCATCACACACTCCAATGGTGTTAAATTCAAACGGCACACCACCGGCATTTCGTATTCCTGCCTTTACAGCTCCAGCCAGTTTATCAAGGTGTATGTGTCCCGGGATTATTTCGTTCCATGAGTTTACAACTGCGATAAATGGTTTGTCCATCTCAGAATCCGTTACGCCGGTTGCTTTCAAAAGTGAGCGATGTGGGGCTCGCCCGACTCCTTTTTTGATATTGTCACTTCTCATTATATCACCATGCTTATTTGTGAAGTATTTATTATAAGATAAGGATAAAGATATAAGTAGACTTTCATGGAAAAAAGAGGTATATGGACGAATTTTAAATTATACTTGCGGAGTAGAATAAATATACGGATGCCATCGTTGATAAAGGTATACAAAAAAACGTGTATAAAGTGCCATGACACACACGATTTAAGATCACTACCCCACAGTTATAATCCGCATCAACGGATACTGCATCTCTTCATCAAACAAAAGTGCAACTTGCACACTCCTTAAACCATACCTGACAATTATCCTGACATCAAGCATGCGTCCCTCAAGTTCACAGTATCCGAATTTGTTGTTCATGTTTAAGAGTATCATGTCCCTGTTAATTGAAACAGTTATATCTTCAACAAATGGCTGAACAGAAATACTTTGCTCTATCGCATGCTCAAGGCTTTTCACAGTCTTAAGATTAACAGGAGAACCTGTAAACTGGTGATACAGTGCACCGAGTTTGATACCTGCTTCGAACAATGCGTTGTCCCTGTCCGTAATAGTGCTTATGTCATTCATTTAAACCCTTCTTAAACCCTTTATTGGAATTTATAATTGGGGATGCTACATATAATACCATTGCCAGAAAAAGTACAAACGAAAACGATTGTGTGTAGTCCATGTTTACGAAGAACGATAAGATAACCAGTCCGAAGATCACAGATACCGGTGCCATGGTCTTGATGTTACTTAATTTCGGATATGTAAATGTACTGATCATAAGGAGCGAAAGAATGACCACAAGAGCAGCCACTGAATAGGCAGTTATGTACTTTTCATATATTAGTAAATAGGATGAGATCATGACAGACCCTGCTGTAACCGGTAGTCCCTCAAAATCATGTGTGGTATTATGTATGGAACTAAATCTTGCAAGCCTGAGAATCCCACAAACAATATAGAAACAGGCTGCCAGACCTATCAGGTATGAATGTAGTGCACTATATGCGG
Organism: Methanosarcinaceae archaeon; assembly: GCA_052361145.1. Classification (GTDB taxonomy): domain Archaea; phylum Halobacteriota; class Methanosarcinia; order Methanosarcinales; family Methanosarcinaceae; genus Methanovorans. Next base: position 9,066 of record JBQVMC010000059.1, on the reverse strand, counting down.
AATATACCACAAATGCAGGAGCTACACCAAATGAAATTATATCTGCAAGTGAATCCATCGCCTCTCCAAATTCACTGCTTGTCAGGCGGCGCGCAAGATAACCATCAACGCCATCGGCAACGGCTGCAATTAATAGCAATATGCATGCAAGTTCATAATGCCCGTTGGATGCTGAAACCATTGCTCCCATCCCAAATAATGCATTTGATAGTGTAACAATGTCAGGGATTTTAAGTGCCTGTAACATATAAATTATTCCCCCTGTTAATTGTATTTTTTATTGCGATCACAGTCTCTCCTGCATAGACCTTATCTCCCTTTTTACATGATATTTCAAATACATCAGGAATTGTAACATCAACGCGTGAACCGAATCGTATCATGCCAAATCTCTGGCCTTGTTGCGTGATATCCCCTTCTTTTACATATGTGATGATCCTGCGTGTGATGGTACCTGCGATCTGCGTAACACTCACTTCACCATGTTCAGTGTCAATGGTTATTTTGTTACGTTCGTTTCTGTCAGAATCTTTACAAAACGCGGGGATATAGCCCCCTTTTTTGTGTTCGATATTTCGAATAATGCCTGCCAGTGGTGTCCTGTTCACATGTACATTCTGGAAATTCATGAAAATACATACCGTATTTCCCCTGATGTCGATTATTTTTCCATCAGCAGGCGCAACCATACAGTTTTTACATATCTTGACATTTCGTTCCGGATCCCTGAAAAAATGTAATAAAAAAATAAATGATACAATTCCAATATATGTTATAAATTCCATATATGGATTTTCAGTTAAATATGTGCCAGCTCCGCTTATAATGGTGAATATAAAAACTGTGGCAATCCATGAGATCGAACCTTTTGCAAGCATTTAATGGTTCCCTGTAACTTTTTGTGCAACAGTGTTTAGCTGTTCAGCAGTTAATTTCCATAATCCTTCTATCAGATCTAACAGTTCGGGCAATATTTTTAGCACAGCGTATGCTATAATAAAGAGTGCAATCCCAGATCCCGCTTTTGCAATTACATGGTGGGCAATCTCAAAACTGTTTTCACCAAACCATTGTTCTCCGTTCGCAATTATGACAAAAACATCTCGTATGATATTTAAGCCATATATAACCGGTACAGATACTAAAAAGGCAGATAACAGGCGCTTTGTAGGTGCATTTACTGAAGCTATCAAACCTGTGAACAATGCAATGCTCTCAATTGCAGTACAGGCTAATATGATCTCAACCTTGTATCCGTTAAGTGATATCATATTCCATGATTCGTGTATTGCCGGAATATTCAATAGATTAAGCATCCACATGACATTGTTTGTGACTGCAGAGATTATCCATATATTTGGTGCAGTCATATGTGCAAATGGAAAATAAAACAGTGCTCCAATTGCGGTTGCACTGGTTGCCATGGCTGTGACATTGATGTGACTCCCAGTGGGTGGTTCGACATATTGGGGGTTTTTAAAATATTCTTTTACCATTAAATTTGCCAGCATCAGGCAAAATACCGCAGTTAAAAGAGTTAAAACGATATTGGCATAATCACTGATCTCAAAGTAATGAAACGGCTGGTAAGCCCAGTGAATGGAAAAAAATCCCCAACCAATCCCGCCAATTAAATTACGGATCGCTTGTTTTTTGGGAGTAATTGTGGCTGTGACCATCAACGCAACTGCTATCCATAGTACATTTTCTATCATTATTTAAGCACCTTTTAATAGGTATTTCTCTTATATTATAGATTATTCGTATAAAGGTTTTGTTCGAATGACAATAATTACTCCGAAATTAACTGTTGATGCCGCAATAATCTTAAATGGTAAGATTGTACTCATTAAGAGGAAAAAACCGCCGTATAAGGGTATGTTTGCATTACCCGGAGGTTTTGTAGAGATTGGTGAGACCACTAAAGAGGCGACTGTACGCGAATCATATGAGGAAACAGGGCTTTTAATCAAAATTATAAAATTACTTGGTGTGTATTCGGACCCATTGCGCGACCCGCGCGGCCATACGGTATCAGTGTGTTATCTTGCATTCGGTGAAGGCGACCCGATGGCAGGTTCGGATGCAGAAGCAATCGAATTATTTGATATTACAGACTTACCACAAATGGCGTTTGACCATAATATGATTATAGATACTACAAGAGATGATATTAATGCGATTTTGTCCGAAATGTAAAAGTATGATGTTTCCAACTAAAGATGGATTTGAATGCAAGAAATGTGAGTATGTGCTGGATAAAAAGGATGAGAGCGAAACTCTTATTTCCAAATCCAAGAGAGATGACCGTGAGGTTATTGTGCTTGAGGGGAATGAAGATCCGGGTCTTCCAACTGCAAAAATGCGATGTCCGAAATGCGGACATAATGTTGCATACTGGTGGCTTAGGCAGCTAAGATCCGCGGATGAATCCGAAACCCGCTTTTTCAAATGTGTGAAATGCAGTGCAACATGGCGTGAATACGATTGATAATTGGAAATGATGCCTGTAAGCCGGGTGAAAACAAGGAAACTTATATAACTTAATGGATATAATGAAATTGAAATACAAATTATTTAATGGAGAAACTACATGTTTAAGGCAACAATTGATGTAAATCTTCTAAAGGATTCGATTGAAACACTATCGGTACTTGTCGAGGAGGCGAGATTCAGGATATCTCCGGAAGGGATCACAGTAAGAGCGGTGGATCCTGCAAACGTTGCAATGGTCAGTTTTGACCTGCCAGCCAGTGCGTTTGATGAGTTTGAAGCCGATGATTCGGAAATTGGAATGGATCTCACCAAGGTTACCGATATTTTAAGTGTGATTGATAAAAACGAAAGTGTTCTGATTGAACTTGATGAGATGTCGCAAAAGATCTTGTTAAAGGTTGGGGGACTGTCTTACACTATATCATTGCTTGATCCGTCAACGATCCGTGCCGAGCCAAAGATACCGCAGTTAGATCTGCCAGTAGAGGTGGTCTTAAATGGTACGGACCTGCGTAAGGCTGTAAGGGCTGCTGAAAAGATCAGTGATCATATGATACTTGGTGTTGAAGGGGATGTGTTTTACATGGAAGCAGAAGGTGATACTGACCGTGTGAGGCTTGACATGACACAAGACCAGTTAATCGACCTTAAGTCAGGAACTGCACGTTCCCTATTCTCACTGGATTATCTTTCAGACATCGCAAAACCTGCTTCAAAGTCCAATGAAGTGACTTTACTTCTTGGACAGGATTTCCCGCTAATGATCAATTACACTATTCCAAACAGCGATGGAAAAGTGGGATACCTGTTAGCACCAAGGATCGAGTCAGATTAACGGTATGGATAACAGGGACCTTGCGTTATATCCATTTATTTCGGGAGCATCCGTTTATGTAGGGAGCCTTGGCTTTTCTCTTGATCGCCTGATAACGTCACGCGCATCGGACCTAGCACGTGCGCGAGGAAAGGAGCGTGTGATCCAATCATTGTCAGGAAAAATTGAAAAACCATCTCTTACAGGTTCGGATGAAGGACCTGTGTTGATCGAACTTCTGTCTTACCCTTTTGCAAGAATATTGGTTTCTTGCATTGATGATCCTTTTTTGACCAGACGCTATTCACTTGCAGAAGCAGTTGCTGCATATACCTTGTTCAAAACCCGCGATGTGGATTTTCTAAGTTCTCTTGGCAAGGATCTTGGTGTAAATATAGTCTCAGCCTCAGCCCCAACCTCAATTTCAACCCCAACCACAATCTCAACCCCAACTTCGTCGGATTCATTTTTTGACCTCCATTTTACGGATTATATCAAACTTGCCAGTTCAATGAAAGACCTTAAGTGGAAACTTGTAAATCGTAAGCTTGACCATGGAAATGTACACATATCAAAGGAAGAGTTTGCTCGTCTTTTGCAGGAAACTGTGCGCAAGCGCATACAAGATTCATTGCCGTTAGAAGTTGAAACTAGTATATGCGAATCCTGCACACCATATCTTGATGAAATAAAAATAAATCTGGACGAGCGCAAGACCGAGTACGGTGCAGGCGACTTTGGAACTGTTGAGAGTGAGTTATTCCCACCATGCATTGCACATTCCATTGCAAACACAAGAGCGGGCGTCAACCTTGCACATTCCATGAGGTTTGCTATGACCTCGTTCTTGCTTACAGTGGGAATGACAATAGATGATATCATAAACATGTTTAATATTTCACCGGATTTTGATGTGGAAAAAACACGATACCAGATAGGACATATATCAGGTTCATCAGGTACAACATACATTCCTCCTTCATGCGATACAATGAAAACATACGGCAACTGCTACGGTGCGGACGAGTTGTGCAAGGCAATTAGCCATCCATTGAACTATTACCGCAGGAAGGTGTGGTTTAAAGAGCGGGATAGGGTAAAAAAGGGTGAAGGTCTGGATGATTAATTTTTGAAAAAATACAACTAATCATTTTTCAATTAGGAGACATAAAAGGTATTGGATTTCAGAATATCAAAATTTAGAAATAGAAGTTCCTCAGCCAGAGGAACAACAAGCCATCGCTCAAATCCTCACTGACATGGACACCGAGATAGAAGCCTTAGAACAAAAACAAGTCAAATACAAAGCAATCAAACAGGGCATGATGCAGGAATTACTCACAGGCAAAACGAGGTTGGTATGAAAGAAAACCAGAATGTCGAATGGAAAGAGAACTGGCGGGATGTATATGTAAAATGGATATGCGGTTTTGCTAATGCACACGGGGGAAAACTCATCATTGGCATAAATGATGAAGGGGTTGCCATAGGTATTCCCAATGGGCGTACATTATTGGAAGTTATTCCAAATAAAATACGTGACATTCTCGGAATTATTGTAGATGTGAATTTAAAAACAGACAATGCTGTTGAGTATTTAGAGATTGCAGTAGAGCCATATCCGTATCCGGTCAGCTACAAAGGGCAATACCATTATCGCAGTGGCAGCACCAAACAGGAGTTAAAAGGTGCGGCACTCGATAAATTTTTGCTACAAAAACAAGGAAAACGCTGGGATGGCGTTCCTGTACCCAACGTTTTAACAAACGATCTGGATAATAATACATTTGAACTGTTTAGAAAAAAAGCAACGAAAAGTGGGCGTTTAAACGATGATGTATTGGGTGAAGACAATGAAATGCTTATTGAGAATTTACGGCTCAAAGATGGGGATTATCTCAAACGGGCAGCTATTCTCCTCTTTCATCCTGACCCTGGAAAGTATGTGACAGGAGCTTACATAAAAATTGGTTTTTTCAGAACAGACGATGATCTGCTGTATCATGACGAAATTCACGGCAATTTATTGGAACAAGTTGACAAAACACTCGATTTGCTGCTTACCAAATACATGAGGGCGAATATAAGTTATGAAGAAATGACCCGTATCGAACAATATCCATTTCCCAGATCAGCTTTGCGTGAAGCCCTGCTAAATGCGATTGTACATAAAGATTATAGCAACGGTATCCCCATCCAGATAAGCGTTTATGAAGATAAAATTGTTTTATGGAATGATGGTCAATTACCTGAAAACTGGACAATTGAAAAGCTAAAACAAAAACATCCCTCTAAACCATACAACCCCGACATTGCGAATGCATTTTTCCGTGCAGGATTAATTGAAGCATGGGGGCGTGGCATTCAAAAAATCAATCGTGAATGTCAAATCCATGGTTTGCCTGTGCCTGAATATAGGTCTGATTTATCCGGTTTTTTCCTTGAGTTTAATGTAAGCAACCATAATGTTCCATATGAAACGTCGGTGAAAACGTCGGTGAAAACGTCGGTGAAAATATTAGAGGCAATTAAATCAAATGACCAGATAACGATACCGAAACTGGCAGAAATAATTGACGTAACCACACGTTCGATCGAAAGAAACATCCAAAATTTGCAACAAAATGGTGAACTTATAAGGATTGGTCCGGATAAAGGCGGGCATTGGAAAATTATTGGGGATAAGTTATGACAACAGTTGGACAAAGAGAACGCCGTACACAGAACCGTGTGGTATACTTGTTCCATAAACAACTGGATTACGATTATCTCGGTAACTGAGAAGAGCGCAAGAACAATAGCAATATATAAGAAGATATTTTGCGCAAATACCTGTATGATAAAGGGTATAGCCAGGGTCTTATTGGCAAAGCCGTTCAAGAGCTTACCCGGGCAGCAACCAATCAGGGCAAGAGCCCTACGAAATCAACAAAGATGTATATTCCCTGTTGCGTTATGGCGTACATGTAAAAGAATACATGGGGGAAAATACCCGGACGATATGGCTAATAGATTGGGAAAAATCCGCTTAAAAACCATTTTGCCATAGCCGAAGAGGTTACAGTAAAAGGTGAAAATAACAAACGTCATGATGTTGTGCTGTATGTCAACGGCATTGCCTTTGGTGTATTGGAATTAAACGCAGCACCGTATCAGTTTCCGAAGGAATCTGCCAGAACCTTGACAACCAAAAACAAATATTTATACGTTCATTTTTTGCCACCATTCAACTTGTAATGGCAGGTAACGATACCGAAGGTATCCGTTATGGTGTAATAGATACACCAGAAAAATACTACCTCAAATGGAAAGAGGAAAGCGACATCGCAAACACTCTTGACAAGCACATTACCCAGTTATGCGAAAAAGAGCGGTTTTTAGAATTGTTGCATGATTTTATTGTGTATGACAGGGGCACCAAAAAAATCTGCCGTCATAACCAATATTTTGCGGTCAAAGCATCCCCGGAAAGCCTGCAAAAACGTGAAGGCGGCATTATCTGGCATGCTCAGGGCAGTGGCAAAAGCCTGATCATGGTTTGGCTTGCCAAATGGATACGCGAGAATATCAATGATGCCCGAGTGCTCATCGTTACTGACCGTGATGAACTCGATAAGCAGATAGAAAAATATTTTTAGGTGTCAGTGAAAATATTGTTCGCACCAGAAGCGGAAAAGATATGATCGAAAAAAATAAATTCGACAACACCGTGGTTAATATGTTCATTGATCCATAAGTTCGGTAACAAAGAAGAAAGCGATTATGATGGATACATTGAAGACATTAATAAAAGTCTTCCAAAATACTTCAGGGTGTGTAGTCCCGAATATTTTGACTTTATATAGTCGTCTCCACTTATTATATTTTCTCACAATCCCGCCTCCATGCGTTTGAAGAGTACGTTCAATTTGCATCCATCTGGAAGTCTTAACCAAAATGTATCTTCTGGTGTCTGAAGATAATGTTGTGTATCCAAACTTTCGTGATACCGCACTGTATTATACCATTTCACAAAATCTGCAAAACTGTCAAATTTTGATCTTTGTTTTTCGTACAAGTCATGCCATTTTTCGACTTTTCCGTTAGTCTGCGGATGTTTGACCCTTGCTTTAATGTGTTTTATGTCATGCTCTTTCAGGAATGCCTCAAACTTACTCTCACTCTTGCCGTTTTTGTCTTTCTTATTTGCGTAATATTGGCTTCCCCTGTCGGTTATTATCTGTTCTACCTTTCGGATCCATCCGTACTCATTCAATACATTCTCTACAATAGCAAATACTGTTTTCACCGGTATCTGCATCGAATTCATCCCATGCAAGGATGTATCTTGAACTATCATCCAAAGCCACTGACACTTCTTTTCGGTTGATTTTACTTGTATGCCAATCCAAATGAATAGCTGTCAGGCTATGCTTTCGCTCGTATCGTATCCAGGCTTTTCGGCGTTTCTTTTTCTTTTTGTTCTTGTTCTCCTTTACAAGCCCGTTTTTGAGAAGAACATCATGGATTCTGTTATGTGGAATGTGTTTGCCGCACTTGAACTCTATTATCTTTTCCAGTCTTCTTGCACCTAATTTTTGCTCTTCGTGCATCTTGATTATCAATTTCCCAGATTCATCATCCGTCTCTTTCTTTTTCCGGCCAAATTTCATAATCACAATCGGCTCCTGATGTTTTATCCAGTACATCCAGACCCTTTTGACAGAGGATTCACTTAATTTTATATCAAGAGCAATGTTTTTGGTACTGTCGTTTTTTGTTTTTACTCGAATTATGTATCTGACTTTCTTCTTTGTTAATTTTACAACTTTATTTCATTTTCCCATATGGAGAAGATGAGTATATAAAATCAAAGGTTTCGGGACCATACACTACGGGAACGTGATCCCAAACAAATTACTTGTTATCCCTCTCGGCCTACTTGTATAGCAGGCCACAAGATACATTTTTATTTTGCTCTTGCAATAAGGGGTATATACGAACAAATACGATATTTAAACTGTGCTAATCAGGCTGTCCCAAAACTCACCCAATTAAATGATTTTTATTTTCAATTGTTATATTTTATACAAGTCATGTTCATTTAGTTTTCAAATGTGTCTTTATCTTAATCAATTCATTGCGATCAATCAACGATTTCATTCAGTTTTACTCCAATAATCGACATCAATCGACGTCTTTAAGTACTCTTGAGTTATATATTACATAAAAAGTATACTTTTTATGAGTATAAAATGGAGTATTGCCATGTTCAAAAAATATGATCAAAAGCAACTGTTTTTACTACCTTTAAGATTAGAACGTTTTGTTCCGGAAAATCACATAGCCAGAATATTGAATGATGTCATAGAAGCAGTTGACATCACTGCCATCGAATCTACATATTCTGAAGATGGTTCCCCTGCATATCACCCCCTACTCATGTTAAAAATTCTGTTATACGGATATATGATTAATATTCGAAGTTCAAGAAATATTCAGAAAATGATTTGTACAGACACCGCTTTCATGTATCTTGCAGCCATGCAACAACCGGATTTTCGAACAATTTGTCGTTTTCGTTCAAATCATCTTGATTCAATCAAAGACATTTTCGCTCAAGTAGTCATAGTCTGTAAAGAAATGGGTATGCTCGGTGCTGGAAAAGTATCTATTGATGGAACCAAGGTGAAAGCAAATGCTTCTGTAAGGCAAAGCAAAGATGCTGACGCACTTGACAATGAAATCAAAAAAATCCGTAATGAAATTGATAAAAT
>JBQVMC010000058.1:0-12137 GCA_052361145.1 Methanosarcinaceae archaeon | reverse complement strand
TAAAAAAGAAAGACCTGAAACATTTTCCAGTCCTGTTTAAGTTTGACGACAACTTCAAGTTTTCAGGGTTGACGATACTGAGATGAATAAATGCCGCCATCACAGTGTTTGCTTTTAAAGCGAATAAAAGATATGATTATTATAATAAGTAGTTAACAAGATCTGACACGGACGTTGCGTCCACGACCGCATGACCAGAACCGCAGCATAGCAATGATGGATGGGAGCATTATTCAAGGCACATAAAGCCTCGACATCAAGCTGACAATCGTGTACCTTTTTGACACAAATACATATATAAATATGGGTCGGAAACATCATGGGAAAACATACACAAAGCATTGATAATAAAATAATAAATCGTATTTATGGCCATGGAAAGGGGTGGGTGTTTACTCCAGCTTACTTTTCCGACCTGGGAAGCCGTGATGCGGTCGCTTCCGCCTTGAAGCGGTATCGTCAGTCGGGGCGCATCCGTCAACTGGCCCGGGGGTTGTACAATTATCCGCGTACAGACACCGAGCTCGGAATGCTGACTCCATCTCCGGATGCTGTAGCCAGAGCTCTGGCGGGGCGCGATGCGATTCGTCTACAACCCTCGGGCGCCTATGCAGCAAATCTCTTGGGCCTTTCCACCCAAATTCCTATGAAGATCGTATATTTTACAGATGGTCGTTCCCGAACCGTACAAATCGGAAAGAAACATATCATATTGAAGCAAACCACGCCGCGAAACATGGCAACGGCGGGCAGGATCAGCGGATTGGTTATCCAGGCTCTGCGACATCTGGGGCGACAGCATGTGGATGATGAGATAATTACCCGGCTTGACCACCGGCTGGATCCTGATAACAAAAAGCAGCTACTTAAAGATGTCCGTTTTGCACCCGCCTGGATCGCTGACATTATGAGACGGCTTGGTAAGGAAAAGGAAAAAAGTTAACGTGAACGAATTTTTGTCATTTTCTGAAGACCGCAGACGAACAGTCTGCGAACAGGCGCAGGATAAAATCGGCTTACCCCCGAAAGCCATTGAAAAGGACTTTTGGGTCTGTTGGACACCGCCGGAGAAAAAACGACAAGCGCGCATGGCCAGGCATTATTATGACCTGTTCCGCCTAATTGATGCCGGCGTCGGCCATAAGGCGGCTGATGATTTCGAACTTTTTGAGCGGATTGCCGCCCATCGCCAGATTTATTTTCGTTATACTTGGGTGGATTACGACACCTTGTGCCCGGGTCGCCTGAAACTTGTCCCATCTGATGAGCAGCTTGATAGCTGGAAATCTGATTATTTGGTAATGAAAGATGAGATGTTTTTTGGAAAGCCCCCGGAGTTCGAAGATCTTATCCAAACCGCAAGAGAATTTCAGGATGAATTCAACCGGAAAGCAGTGGCAAAATTATGAATGGAAGAAACCGGTCGGATATTAAAGCGGGAACCCGGGTCCAGGTTGTCCAGAAACATGACCAGCGCACCGCGAAACTGACAGAAGGAATCGTTAAGGATATTCTTACAAAGTCTTCCACACATTCTCATGGAATTAAGGTTCGCCTGACAAACGGTGTTGTCGGTCGCGTGAAAAAGGTGAATGTGAAGGAAGAATCAATAACATCCTAATTTCTATGTCCTACAAGAAAAGGCCGCCAGGCCGGATTATGGCAACTTTGCTTTTGAGCTAAAAAAGAAAGACCTGAAACATTTTCCAGTCCTGTTTAAGTTTGACGACAACTTCAAGTTTTCAGGGTTGACGATATTGAGATGAATAAATGCCATAGCCCTTGCAAGAGAGATGATAAACAGGTTTGGCGGGCTCAATGGATTGATGATGACAACACTCAAAATATTCACTTTTTGCCTTTACTGAACAGTGTGTGGCGATGCTCTAAAGATCAAATATATGATTTTTTAGAGTTTAGAATAAATGGAGGATAACTGATGGATGAAAAAGGGATTGTGATTCCTGTTGAGAGAATTAAGCAGTCAATTGTGTTCATCCGCGGTCAGAAAGTTATGTTGGATCGGGATCTTGCAGAACTTTATGGCGTAGAAACAAAGGTTTTGAAGCAAGCAGTACGGAGAAACATAAAACGTTTCCCTGATGATTTTATGTTTGAGTTAACGAAAGAAGAATTTGAAAATTGGAGGTCACAATTTGTGACCTCCAATAGCGACAAGATGGGTTTAAGATATAAACCTATGGCTTTCACCGAGCAAGGTGTAGCCATGCTTTCAAGCGTTTTGAGAAGTGAGAGGGCAATAGAAGTCAACATAGCCATAATGCGTGCCTTCGTGCAACTCCGCGAAATGCTGGCTTCTAATGTGGAGCTTGCCGGCAAGCTGAAACAAATGGAAAAGAAATATGATGAGCAGTTTAAAATCGTCTTTGAAGCTATTAGCCAACTAATGACACCGCCTGCAAAACCACGCAAGAAGATCGGGTTTGTGGTAAAGGAAAAAAGGGCAAGGTATGGTAGTTTGAGCCCTAAACGAAAAAGAAAGACCTGAAACATTGTCCAGCGCTGTTTAAGTTTGACGACAACTTCAAGTTTTCAGGGTTGACGATACTGAGATGAATAAATGCTGGATTTGAACATGATTTGTGCAAAGAATAGGATTTTTGCAGAGTCTTTTAGACGGCAACGTTGCAGTGGTTGTTTGCTGAATCAATTTGGTGTTAAGGCGTGGTAGAAAATATTAGGAGGTTAGACAATGTATTCTGTGAGTTTTGATTTGGAAATGATAACGCCGCTTTTTATGGCAGGTGCTGATGGAAAAACACCGGAATTAAGGCCACCGTCGTTCAAAGGTATGATGAGGTTCTGGTGGCGGGCTATGCGTGCAGAAAATGATATTGATACATTAGCTAAAGATGAAGCTAAAATATTTGGCGGCACTGGCAAAAGTGAAGGAAAGTCAAAAATTTCTATTAGAATATCGCAAAAAAATCTTAAGGAAGGTAAAAATATTAAAAAATATGCGGAAATTCAAAGTCATCCAGGCGTGGGATACTTACTTTATTCGACATTTATGCAAAAAAAGGAATATTTTGAACATAACTCGCAATTTCGACTTGAAATATCCTCTCCAGAAATAGACTCACTGCATCAAGCCGAGGCAGCATTCTGGTTATCGGTTAATTTAGGTGGCTTTGGAACAAGAGCACGAAGAGGTGGGGGCAATCTTGCTGTCAATAACTGTCGTGGAAAAGATGATGAGCATACTATACTTTTAAAAAAACGATATATGCCATCGGATAATATCCAATCCTTTTTGGCTGAAGGGTATAAAGAGGCAAAGAAAACAATTACTCAATACAAAACAAATAGATATTCAAACTTATCAGAAGCAACAATATTTATAGGTCAAGGCCATGAAAACTGGCAAAAGACATTAGATTCAGCAGGAATACCGCTAATGGACTATAGGGCTAAAAAAAGACCAGATTATGATATTTTTGCGGACTATTTAACAGGGAGTACAAATAATAATGAGCTTGAAAGGGTAAAATTTGGTCTTCCGTTGGGTGGTCGTTTTAATAATAATCCTGCTGTTAAAGGGAGAAGTTTCAATATCGCTCCAAAGGTTGATAAAAAGTTTACAAGACGGGGATCATCTCTGATTATCAAAATTATAAAAAACAATAATTCCAAGAACAATAAGCCTTATGTACCCGTTTTGGTTGTGTTGTCCGGAGTTTTTTTACCAAATAATGTAGAACTAATAATAAAGGAAACCGGTAAAACCAAAACAAAGAAAAAGCCCATTCCCAAGAAATATACCCATGTTGATATCATCCGTAATTTTATCGACACAAAACTTCCTTTTTTTAGTGAGGTTAAGATATGAGTAACGATTCAATCTTTTTAAAAAAACTCTCCGCCTTCCTCCATGACCCGATAGACAAACCATTTGTTTTAATGCAGGGCGAAAGTCACGAGGAACGTGCAGCCTATCTTGCAGATTTAATGCAGGTTTCAATTGAAAAATCTAAAGGATCCGACTGGATCGCCTCAGCCATGGAACGGTTGTTACTTCCAAGAGGAAGCAGCAGGAACAAAGAACTACAGATAAAGTTTCTGGATGCTCCTGAAATAAAACACCCTTTAAGCGGAAAAAATTTGGAGTGTGGGGAATTAAAAGGTTGTCAGCTTGATGCAATAAAAGAAACTGTCGAGGAATCCGCTCGCGAGTACGCTGTTGACGGCCCTGAAAAACAGTTTTTGAATCTCTGGCGGAATTATATTGAAACAATAAAGAAAAACAGCTCACCGGAAATTAGAAAATACTGGCCTGTAATCCCTGCTGATACACGTATACCGGATCATTCCATTTTTGAGCATTTGCGAATTACATCTGCTTGCTATAACGCTATGGCAGATAAAGAAAACAAAACGTTGAGGCATAATCTATCCTTTTTTCTATGCAGTATCGGCCCGGTACAGTCTTTTATTTCTACGGCAAGAAAACTTCAGGATCTCTGGATGGGCAGTTTTATTCTTTCATATCTGACATGGGCAGGCATGAAGGTTGTGGTTCAAAAATACGGGCCGGATGCGGTTATTTTTCCTGATCTTTATAAACAGCCGCTGGTTGATCATTGGCTTAAAAAAGAAAAAGGGATTGAGCCAATTGACAGCATGAAAAAACACATTGCCTTGCCTACTTTTCCCAACCGGTTTTTAGCAATAGTGCCGAATGACAATGTAAACGAATTGGGTAAAACCGCTGAGGAAGAGATCAGAAAGACATTCATAACCAGGGGCCTTGATGCTATCCACAACTTGAAAAATAGCTCAAGAGGCAAACTTTTTGATTTTACGATAGATGAAACAAAACTACGTGAGCATTTAAGTAAATTTCTGAATGTCTATTGGGTAGCCGTGCCCTGGCCCCAAGGTGCTAAGGGTAAACCTGACTGGCAATCGGCTTTGGACACCTTTTCAGGCTATCTGGATTCAGGGAATATTAATAACGCGAAAAAAGCCCTGCAATTTTTTTCCCAAAAAGGAGAGTATCCGCCAAACATCGGATCAGTTTATGAACTGCTTTACGCCTTTACCGAGAAAGCCCTTGGGTCGCGTAAAAGTATCAGGGATTTTGATCAAATTCATGAGGAGGGGCAAAAATGCTCCCTGTGCGGAGAGCGGAGGGCTTTTAAAAAAGAAAGCAAATGCATCAGGGATTATAAAAAAGGCCTGATGGGTGAAAAGGAATTCCTTTGCGGGGTTTGTCTGACCAAGAGACTGGGCAAATATGCATTTGCGGATATTTTCAATGATATTGAAACAGAGTTTCCATCAATTGCGGAAGTAGCAGTATCCGATTTTAAACTTACTCTCCTGCAAAATAAACCCGAAGAATTTGCAAAATATGTTGAAAACTGCCGATCCATGTTTGGAAAAGATTTTGCCCATAAAACAGAATTGCTTCCAAAGATAAAATTCAAAACAGATTATGATGGTGACAATATCGGCGGCGAATTTTTCATTCATGATTTCTTGACGGGAAAAAACCTGAAAAAGGCGTTTGATTTGGGTGCAAATAAACATCTGCCTGATGGTAAAGCAGAGGAATTAGAAGATTTGCAAAAGGAATTGCAAAAAATTACAGGCTCAGATTTTTCTCCATCTTCATACTATGCAGTTATTATGATGGACGGAGATGATATGGGAAAATGGCTTAAAGGTGAATTTGCGCCAACTGTCGATCAGATATTTCATTCAAGGGTATGGAAAAATCTTCCATCAAATTATCAAGAAGAGCTACAGATGGTGTTCGATGAAGGCAAACGGCCCATGTCGCCTGCCATACATAGCACCATCAGCGCAGCCTTGCGGGATTATTCCCTGGGCTTTGCAAAAAGAATTGTCGAAGACGAACATCTTGGCAAATTGATTTATGCGGGTGGCGATGATGTTCTTGCCCTTGTCAATCTCAGGGATTTGCTTTCTGTAATGAAAAAACTACGCGCAGCCTTCAGCGGACATATTGACGGAGATTTACAGGTTGATTTTAAAAGAGATGTATCCGGTTTTATTGATACAGGCGACAACCTGCTTGTTACAATGGGACCAAAAGCCACGGCCTCAATGGGTGTGGCAATTGCTCATTACAAGATGCCGTTTTCCATGGTTCTGGATAAGGCCAGGAAAATGGAAGAAAAGGCCAAGAAAGTTGACGGCAAGGATGCCTTTGCAATTGCTCTTATGAAACATTCCGGTGAAATGAGAGAGTGCGCCACAAAATGGAGCTATAAAGAAATTGACAAACCCGGCGGAACAATTGATCTGATTGAAACCCTGGCAAAATTAATCAGGTGCGAAGTTCTTTCAAATAAATTTATTTATTCATTGAGGGATGAATTTTTGCGGCTGTCCGACAAAGATGGCTTCATAAATATCAATTCACAAATTATTAAAGAAGAAATTAAACGGCTCATCTTAAGGGCAAAAAAGAAAAGAGCAGGTAATGGAGAGAATGATAAGCTTAATAAAAAAGAGCTTGGTGCCATTGCTGAAGATTTTTATGAGCTTTTTATGAATATGGACGGGCATCTGGAATCGTTTTTGACTCTGCTTGAAACAGCAAATTTTCTTGCGCGTGAGGTAAAAGAGGTAAAATGATATGATAATAATTGAACCGATAGACACGCTTTTTTTCAGAGACGGAAAACCTTTTTCAATGGGCGATCAAACAGCGGCCTTTGGAATCTTCCCCCCTTATCCGTCAACAGTTTATGGGGCAATCCGAACCGGTATTATTTCCCAAAATCAAGGACTTTCCAGTTTTTATGCCGGAGGCATGGCAGATGAAATAGGAACAATAGATAATTCTTCTTCTGCCTCATTCAAATTAAAAGGCGTTTTCCCTTATAACAGCAAATACGACCATCTTTATTTCCCCGCCCCGCTTGATCTCGTGACTGAAGATAATGAAACGGCTAAAAGAACCGGTATTAAGCAAGACGCTCCTTTTTCAACAAACATGAAAATTGATCAATACCTTTTTCCTTTGGAAATAGAAAAAGCCACAAGTGTTAAGGGATATTATATTACGCATACCGACCTCATATCGTATCTGCATTCTGCAATGAATGATTTTAATATTTATCCTGAGATTACCTTTTGTAAGGTTGAGTATAAGACCGGCATAAAGATTGATGCTCAGACAAAAAAATCTGATGAAGGGAACCTTTACAGGGTTGGTATGCGGCGTTTTGAAAAAGATTTTAGCTTGGCCTGCGATTTGGAAGGAACCCCTTCTTTGCGTAAAAAAGGGGTATTCAAGCTCGGTGGCGAAGGGAAAACCGTTAGATACCATACCTCAGAATTTCAACTACCGGATACCAGAGAAACGGTTATAAAACGAATAAAGGAAACCGGAATTATAAAAATCTATTTTGCTACCCCGGTGATTTTTGAAAAGGGCTGGGTTCCTGATGAAAAAATAATAAATGGGCCGGATTACAAACTGGAATTAATAACAGCGTCCATAGGCAGCCCCGTCTCCATAGGTGGTTGGGATATAGGAAAAGGCGGGCATAAAACCATGATGCGAGGTGTGCCTGCCGGATCTGTCTATTATTTTAAGATATTAAACGGAAATGTTGAAAAAATTTATCAGGATCTTCATTATCGCAATATTTCAGAAAGGGCTAACGAAGGCTTTGGTTTAATCATGGTTGGGGGTGCATAAAATGAAAACAGTTATTACTATGGTCGGAACGTCATTGATGACGAACTGCATATCTGAAAATGACGATTCTAAATTACTGAAAAATCTGTATGAAAGATACAGGCACAAACCAGCGTCAGAATATGAGATAAACAAAGAAGATATAACCCGCCTGAAAAAGAAATTGATACAATTCGCTGAAGCAAACAAACAGGCATCCGCTGAAATAAAAAGTCTTGAAAAGTTATCGAAAGAAATTACAGATGATTTATCAATCCATCTTTTGTCTTCAGATACCATTAACTCACGGATTTGTGCAGAGGTTATAAAAGTTGTTTTAGATGGATCCCTTGATATGCATTTTACAGACAACAATATCATCAAAGGGTTGCAGGTAAAGAATAGAAAAAGTTTTGCGGAAGATGGAATGGAAAACCTTTTCAAAAGGATTGGAAATATCACCGGGGGGCATTACGGAGATACAATCATGAATATCACAGGCGGGTACAAAGCGACCATTCCCCTTTTAACCATTTTTTCACAGATCAATCAAATACCATCATATTATATTTTTGAGGATATTGATGCGCTGATGAAAATACCTCTTTTGCCTCTCTCCATTGACTGGAAAATATTCGACAACTACGCTGATATATTCCAAAAAGTGGAGAAAAGCGGGGGCGGGGTGGATAATTGGAATACGATTTCCGCAAAAATAAAAAAAGAACACCGTGAAACTATTAATGCCTGCTTTGAGATAGACGGCAATGATGCTGATCTGTCAACATTCGGCAGATTGTTATGGAAGAAATACAATGCCGGGCGCAATTTTTTTTATCTGAATGAGTCTGTAAAGTCTGCCTTGAAAAATGATTCTGATTCAAAAAAATATTTGACGAAGCTGTTTGACGCCAATTTTGCGCAAACAAAAACAGAAAATAAAAATAACCATCTTGTGCTTGATCTTGGAAGGACTGCTCCGAGAATATTTTACAGACAAAAAGATGGCTATTTTTACGTTTACAAGTACACCAGGCACGATAATGAATACGAAAGGTTCATCAACTCAAACCCTTTCAGCAGTCTTGATGATTATGGCCCCTTTGAAATGAATACTTTAAAGAAATAATTTTACAATACAGGAGGATGTGATGTTTTTAAAACAAAAACCACTGTTTTTATGGGTGGAAACCCCTCTGCACGCTGGCAGCGGGAGCGATCTCGGGATTGTTGACCTGCCTATCCAGAGAGAAAAACATACGGGTTTTCCCAAAATTGAGGCATCCGGGATAAAAGGGTGTTTGAGAGAGAGTTTTGAGAATAAGTTGGAGCGAGAGAATACTGAATTGAATCTTGCATTCGGCCCTGAAAGCGCAAATGAATCTCATGCTGGAGCACTCGGTTTTTCAGATGCCAGATTGCTGCTTTTTCCGGTTAAATCGGTAAAAGGTGTTTTTGCATGGATCACCTGCCCACAGATACTTGTCCGATTTAAAAGGGAGCTTGAGCTTTGCGGGGCCATAAAGGAAAATAATGGCTTTGATATTCCTGAAAAAGAAACAGCGCCTAAAAAATGTGGGTTGTTTGTTAAAAAAGACAAAATTGTTCTTGAAGAATATACTTTCTCTGTCACAAAAGATGGAGAAAACGGAGAAGATAGCGCAACAACTATGTTTGCTAAATGGCTAAAGGATAATGTTGCAAATAATATGGAACAATTCTGGAAAGACAAGATTGAGAAAGACGTTTTGGTTCTTTCAGATGAGGATTTTAAAGATTTTGTTACCATGTCCACAGAAGTCATTGCGCGTACAAAAATAGACGATTACACAGGCACAGTGGCAAAGGGTGCGCTCTGGTATGAAGAGTACCTGCCTGTTGATTCAATCCTTTATTCCATTGTTTTTTCAGGACCTGTTTTTGAGAAAAAGGAAGAGAAGAAAGGAGAATTCAGAGTTGATGATAGTGAAATTAATAATGACATAAAAAGAACCGAGGCGGAGACCGAAAAAGTCATGAATTTCTTCACGGAAAATCTTGATCCAATTCTGCAAATCGGCGGCAATGCTACGATTGGAAAAGGTTTTGTCAGGACGGTCTTCTTGAATGGAAAGAAAGAGGAGGCTCAAAATGCCGAATGAAACAAATATAAAAAAGCTGGAAAACGGAAGGGCTGAGTTTGCTTATAAATGTGTATTAGCAGTTAAGACCTGTTCTGATTATAAAAGTTATGTGAAAAAAGTCCCCGTTCTTATTCAAACCAACGGATTGGGAAATACATTAGCCTATATGGTTTCAAAGGGCAAAGCATATGATCTGATCTATGAACACTTGACGAGTTGGTTAAAAAAAAAGGAGTGCGGTTGCATGGCACTTCCCGATCAGACTGACTTGCTGGAATTTGTTGTATCACAACCTTCAATGGTTTATCGGCAAATAACAACTGAATGTCTTGCCTTGTTGAACTGGTTACGACGGTTAGCCGAAGGCATGATAAAAGGTGATGATGATGAATAAAGATAAAAAGGTAAACTCGTTGCAAGAATTGGGAAAGCTAATGGGACAAAATACTACCAAGTCTCAATATCACCAAGGGATTATAAAAAAATATATTTCTGAGAAAGGATTCGGGTTTATACAGCAAGATGATGGTAATGATTTGTTTTTTCATGTTAGCGATGTTCAGAAAGGTACTCCAGCGGAGGGGGTATTGGTCAAATATATCATTGGAGAGGGTCGGGAAGGCAAAAAATCTGCTAAAAAAATTATTGTGCAACAGAGTAATCAGAAAAGCAGCTCAATGCCTGTGCATGAATTAAAAGAAAGATTATATCTTCCTGAGGATACACAAGCTATTTTTAAACCGGCTGAATGTGGAAATTTTTCACTTTCATTAAATAAATTCGTAGAATGGGAAGTCTCAAAGAAAGATTCTAAAAAAGAAATATCTAATAATTTTCTAAAAAAAATAACAGATACGTCTCTTTTGGATTCTATTTCAAATTGTTCGGTTAAACGGTATGACCTGCTGGTTACGCATCTTAAACCAATTTTTTACCTTCGTACACTTTCCTTTTTATTAGACTGGCGCATGATAGTCGGCTTAGGCACTGAAAATGTACATGAAACTTCCATGACCCTTCATCATATTTACGGCATTCCTTATATCCCCGGGAGTGCATTAAAAGGTATTGCCCGTGATGGTGCCATAGCTGAACTTTGTTCTGAGGCAGAAAACGAAAAGCCGGATGTAATGGAAGCGCTGATTTCAATGCCGGATTCTAATGAAACAGACAAAGAAAAAAGGGAGAAAGAAATTACTAAATACGGCAAAATTAAACGGCAAAATGGAGATCCTGCTAAGCCCGAAGATAGTACCATAGATAAAATCATAACAGGGTGGCCTAAATTTGAAACAACCCGAAAAATCTTCGGAGGCCAAAAACAGGCAGGGAAAATTATTTTCTTTGATGCTTTTCCAGAAAAAGACGTTACCATCAAGCTGGATATAATGAATCCTCATTATCCGAAATATTATAGTGATGGTAATCCACCAGCGGACTGGCAGAATCCAACCCCAATCAAATTCCTTACAGTTGAAAATACTTCATTTAACTTTGCTCTGGCACTAAATAAAAAGGAAACGGATAAAAACCGAAACAACATTGACAGCGATCCGGCACTGTTAGACGCTGCTGAAAAATGGCTGAGAAAAGCTTTAGAAGAACATGGCGTGGGGGCTAAGACTTCTGTAGGTTACGGATATTTTAGCGTATAGTTGGATTATGTCGTCGAAATATACAACAGAATAGATGATTTTTCAGAAGAAAATAAAACAAAGTTAGCGCAGGCGTTAAAAACATATTGGGAAAAGCACGGTAAATGGGAAAAGAAGACCTGTTCCAAAAAGCAATGGAAGAAGGTTCAAAAAGTTCAAGAAATATTAGGGGAATAGCAATACCTGGAATTAAATTTAGAAAAAACTGAAGGCAGGAAAGAAATTAGACAAATCTATTGGCAATAGTAAGAATGTTCCCAAATTTTAGAATGTGTCTGGGAGAAAGGCGGAAGTATGAGTATAGGGCAAGTAGTCGCGGAAAAGATGCGGACTCTCCCGCCTGAGAAACAGAAGGAGGTATTGGACCTCGTTGATTTTTTATATCAAAAGCGAATTATGAAGGGAACGCGTCGTAGTGTTAAGGGCCTTTAGGCAGACCTGGGAGTCAAAATCACAGAGGATGATATTGCTGAAGTTAGGTCGAATGATGCGGCAACTTGATATCAGGAGGATAACCTTATGGAAGTCTTTGAATATTACAGCCAAATGTCTCAAAACGGGCAATTGCACCCGCCGGATGAACTAAAAAAACGGTTAGATCCAAAAACAAGGATAAGAGTCATGATATTCCTGGAAAAGGATGAGCCCGACTGGGGAAAAATGACTGCGGTAAAATTTTTC
>JBQVMC010000057.1:0-12210 GCA_052361145.1 Methanosarcinaceae archaeon | reverse complement strand
TAATGTCTAAGGCTACAGAGGTTGCATTGATTTATCCCAACCGCAGCAGAGCTGCGGGGTATAATAATTAAATTAAAGTATAACACGGGTGCCAAAGGCACTTATTTAAACTCTATCACTCATACTTCTGGATGATCTCATCAAATGCGTCCACAACAATCTTTAGATCATCCCGTCCAACACCATAAGTGCTCAACTTGAAGAACTTGGTAAGACCTGCCTTGATGCCGTGGATATTCCGTGCTTTCAATTCCCTGTATAAGAAATAACGTCCCTTTTTTACTCTTTGTGATATTTCAAACAGTACTGGAGCTTCAAAAAACATCAGGTCATGGTTGTGAGGCCTGTCGCCAATCTGGATAAGCCCCATTCCCTCTAATTTTTCCGAGAACCATCGTGCATCTGCAACTTCATTGTCCCAGTTACGGGTTCGTTTGACAACCGTCGGGAACGATGCGATCATAGTCATGATTGTTGCACCGCGTGCCGTACATCCTAAAAATTCTATTTCTTTCATTTTATGGGTTGGTGATTTCTTAAACACTATGTCAGCATATTCTTCCGTTACGCCCAAGACGCCGATCGGACCCGATGCAGACATAGATTTATGTCCGCTTCCGACAATGAAATCAGCACCAAGTTTCTTAGCATTTACCGGCATCCTGCCAACGGAATAAGCCCCATTGAGTAGCAGGGGGACATCGTATTCATGACAGATGTATGCCACCTTCTTAGCATCCACAATATTGCCATAATTGCCGTCCGGATATGTCAAAAGTGCAAGTGCAGGCGGCTTCCCGCTTTCCCTGATCACCTCTTCGATTGTATTAGCATACCCTTCCGGTTTAGTTTTGTAATCCGGATTTCCGGAATTTGGCACAGTTTTAATATTCAAACGTGCGCGCTGTGCTGAAACATATGATGTATAATGCGCAATCTGATCAAGCACCACAAAGTCGCCTTCTTCTGTCATTGAATGCATTACCACAAACTTGGACTCACGCGCACCATTTGTTACACGTACCTTGTCAGTACCCAAAAACTCAGGCAAAGCCCCATGAATAAAATCATGGATTGGTGGTTTTTTGATCTGATCAAGCACACCAGGACAAAAATCACAAATCGAATATCCGTCACCCCATTGTACAAGAGCGCGACGTGCTTCATCCGTAAGAATTCCACCTCTTTGGAGCGGGTCAATATTAATTGCATTCAGGGGTTCACGTTTAATATACCCGAATTTCTGTAGTGACATATCATCAAGTGTCATTATATTTCCTCAAAAAGTGTGTACGTTATGTATGTTATGTATATTTTTGGTAATGTTTGTGCAACAAATATATTCATAGAACACTGATAACAATATGTATTGTATAACATGTAGCACCCAATCGAACTAATCCATCACATCCAACATTGCATCAATCGTTTTTTGGGGTGTAGAAATAGTATTTACAATATAAGGATTTACTTTCCTAAACAATTTCTCAAAAAACTTAATTCTTAATTCAAGTTTTCGCTCATCCTTAACAAGCAAGTGTGGATTGCAAAAATTGTTTGCCAAAAGATGATCTATCATCTCATTTTCATTCATGGTGCGTATAAGTTGCGGATCCGAAAGGTCCCTCTTAAGTGTAAAAAACGTCTCAAGCGTTGTCTTATCATGCATCTTTGCAGCACCGATAACATTTCGCAAATTAATCACTGCCCTGTGTTTAGAATCAAGATGTGTCTGTTCCATAATAGGCTTGAATTCTTCAAAATCGTTTTCAATGCCTTCCCTTATGTAAACATTCTTCTCAGATGACATGCACACAGCCTCACCATGCTGGAAACGTGTGAAAAACCAATCATCGCTCACAAGTGAAGTATGTGATCGGCGCATCAATCCATAACCGAGCGTAGTCTTGCCGGTTCCACTTGGTGCAACAATAGCAACACCGCTTCCATTGTATTCAAGGCATGCGCCGTGAAGTGAATAGAACCTGTGCACATCTTCCAATACATCCCCTGCAACAGCAAGAGCCTGGGATTTCACATAACCGTAATAATCACAATTCCAGATGAACGCAGTCCGTGAGAATGGCTCATACTCAACTTTAAAGCCATTTATCCCAATATTATCAAAGACCAATATCCGACCATGCGAGCGAATTCTCTCACCAAAATGATAAAAATTCTCATCAAACGTATTCATAGTTGCCGGCTGGTCTGTAATAAGCTTAATGCAGCATCCATTAATGTCAACCTTACGTTCGAGCAAAAGACGATTTTCTTTTTTCAACTCTTGCCAATATTCATCAGATTTTGATGCTGGTATTATGTCTATAGTGTATGCCATGTGTACCACTCCGGTTATATATTTATTTTTTAGTTATTTAGGTGTTGGCCCTATTTAAGATGACTTCCGATTTTTGGTCGTGTTCATAATTTACTGAACAGGCACCCTGAACGTTAATAATTCTTTCAATGTCCAAAATAGGATGTGGTTTTCTTCCAATACCACAATAGGATGGCTGCTTCAGGTTCCCGTAGATATTTAGAAGCACCAATTCAAAGTAATCCCAATCATCGGAGGTAAACAATGGGATTGGAAAGGTATTTGATCGTTTACTTTCTATCATTGTAACTATTCTGTAGCATTATCTGTACTTCTTCCTCTTGAAATGGCCTTTCAATTTATCATGCGACATGTTTTACAGGAAACGGGGATATGATGGAGTTTGGACATTGCCGACAAATTCATTTGTCACTATATAATAAAAGATTTATCCTGCGAAGTACATCTGCAATAATCTGCTGAACTTCTGTTGTGTGTTCATCTGAAACTTCTCCACCCTCTGTTTCAATCATATACTGAATATTAGATACTATCTTATGGATGATAGGTATTATGTCTTCTTTATTGATCAAGCCTGCGTAATATGCATAGAAAAAAGTAGTGCCACTGCGCTGCACTTTTTTTTTGAATGCAGCATGGGCGTTTGCCACTTCCTGCCGTGAATAGGTCTTATTCATGAAAGGTACAAGATCTGGAAGATTCTCACCTATCCATGTCATCTCTGACTGGTTTGAAATATTCTTAAAATCCGCACATAGACGGGCAATCATCCATTCACGTGCTGTTAGATGTGTCGTTTCTTTTAAAAACCGGGTTACATCAGAATGACTTTTGTCATCCATTTTTTTAAATTTTTGGTATTTGTTCATTGTGTATCACTTTATATGGGTGGTGTGTATTGCAACCAATGTACTACAATTAATATGATTCCAATATCTTTAAAATATTTAACATTAATCAAATCTGAAATGAAACTTTTAATTCCAATCGATGGGTCCGATTATTCTGCAAATGCTGCAAAAGTCGCCGGCAAAATGGCATTAGAACATGATTATAATATTTTGTTACTTCATGTTGTTACAGATACAGGAGTCGGGAGAAAAAAATGGCGTGATACGGGCGCTGAGGGCATACTTTCATCTGTTCGTGACATTCTGGTAAATGTTGGATGTGATGAAAAACGCATTGAATGTATTATTGAGGATGGAAATGCCCCGGAGACAATAGTAGATATTGCAAATCAACGAGAAGTTTATAAGATCGTAATGGGAACCCGGGGCAACACCGGACTTAAGAAGATCATGGGATCTGTGACTGAAAAAGTGCTTCAGACCTCTAACAAACTTGTTCTAGTGGTACCACCTAAATACAAGAACTGACCATAATCAGAATTGGGGTTATGAACCATGCGCCAAAAGTCCGTCTGCGTGATCTTTCGATTTCGGACTCAGATCAACTCTATTAAATTGACCCTATTGATGCATAATTGTCAGTATTTTAACTATTCATTAACCTAAATTCATAGTGTAAGATCATAGTGAAACTTGTAACACTACAAACATCCATTTGAAAATTAAGCAACTGCGTGAAAATCACAATGCAAAAGTTGAGGATCCATAACCAATGGGTTTTCTTTATGCAAAAGGCAGATGCCAGGTTGACGCCATGGATTTAGAAGAATGATTCCCGATAATCTAATATATGTATCACTATATGATATTACGAATGATTAAAAATAAAAACATAGAAAAGCATTTTTTTGGAAATGAAATCGATCGGATGCCAAATATAGCTTTTAGAATAATGTCTTTTTTGTTTAAAGTGAGAGATAGTTTTTCCCCAAGAAACAAACGTTTGGATTATTATGGAATTAAAAAAGATTATGTTGTGATAGATTATGGTTGTGGTCCTGGAAGTTATTTGGAAAAAGCATCTAAATTAGTTGGAATAAATGGGAAAATATACGCAGTAGACATTCATGAATTAGCAATTAAATCTGCATATAAAATAATTGCAAAACACAATTTAAAAAATATTGAACCTGTTTTAGCAAAAGATTATTCATGTGAAATAAAAAATCATGTTGCAGATTTAATATATTGTCTTGACACATTCCATATGATTAAAGATTCAAACTTGTTTTTAATTGAATTGTGTCGCTTATTGAAAAAAGACGGGGTTTTAATAATTGATGACGGACACCAGTCTCGCAAAGAAACCAAAAGAAAAATAATGGATTCAAAAATGTGGGATATTTCTAATGAATTTGATGATCATTTAAAATGTGTTCCTAAAAACCGAATTTGACAAATAATTATCGATGTGTGATAAAATTATACACTATGTATAACATTCCCCAATCTCCACTTCTGGCAATGATCGAACTTTACCGAAGTTTTTTACTGATAACGTTTTTTCCAGCTACCACATCATCCATTGAAAAAACCTCCAGATTATAGATACCACAATAACCAGATATCTCATTGATTACCGAGAAATCCACTGTTCCACTGCCGGGTGCCATATGTGCATCTCCTGCATATTCATCAGTCCACTGACCATTATTATCATGCAGGTGCATGTGGACAACATGTCCGTCAAGTTCTTTTGTAAAATCCCGCACTTTTTCAGAAACACCACCGCATGTGAGATTTGCATGCCCGATATCAAATGTAACACCAAGATTTGGAGAATCCACTGCCATTATGGCACCCAACAACTCATCTGTTCTGCAGCACAAGTTTCCGGGATCTGTGCCCTCTTTATTCTCAAGACCAAGCATGACACCAAAGTCATGAGCGGTTGAAGCAAGTTCCCTGAGATTTTCGACCATCTTCAAAAGTGATAATGCAGGATCACCATTTATCCTTCCCGGGTGTATCACCACAACCTTTGAATCCAACCGGTTCGCAAGTTCGATCGATTCCCTCATTAGCTTAAAATGTGTTCGTCCCATGTTTGCAGTGTCAACAACAAGTTCCTTTGGGTATGTTGGGACATCAGCAAAATAAGGAGCATGTATGGAGGTTAAAATATTACCTGTTGACAGGGCATCCATAATGCTGCCAAGCACTTCCTTCTGGAATTGCAGACCCTTATATAATCCAAGTTTCGGTATGTATAACTCTACCGATTGTACCTCGTTTTTGATCTCCTCAATCGTACCTGCAAATGATGAAGCTCCGAATATCATATTACATCATGCGTGGACAGGTGTAATAATTGTTTTGTTTTTGGCGAGCACCAAAATACTTATCTAACTTATATGATTACCAGCATGCAATGAAACTTTACGTGCCTCATGTCGGACATCTTGAAGGACTCGAAGTACTACTTGCAGGTTCAAATGATATCCATGGTGTTTACATGGCAGGTTCACCAGACCATATCGGTACCGGAAGAACAAACCTGAGTGCACCCAAACTTGAGGATATTGCAGTCCAGACCGAATATGCACATGAGAAAGAAGTGAAACTTGAGGTGATCCTCAACAGTTCTTGCATGGGTGGGCAGCATCTTACACCGGAAGGATACCGGTCCATCGACTGGTACTTTAACAGGCTCAATGATATTGGAATAGATTCCATAACTGTTGCAGACCCATACCTTGTGGAAATGCTTGCAAGGGACTATGACATGGAAGTTGTCGTATCAGTCCTTTCATTTGTGGATTCACCGCAAAAGGCAGAGTTCTATGAAGATCTTGGCGCAGACACGATCGTAATAGATTCTGCAATTAACAGGCATTTCGATAAACTGGAAGCCATCAGGGAAACCGTATCATGTGACCTGAAGTTGCTGGTTAATGAAGGGTGTCTTTACCAGTGCCCGTTCAGGTATGCCCATTTTAACTTTTTCTCGCACGCAAACGGACCCGGACCAAAACCAAATGTTACTGATGACTATTATTATTACAAATGCCTTTCACTGAGGATACAGAATCCGGAACTGATTATTAAATCACCATGGATAAGACCTGAGGACCTCAGGGAATATAAACACATAACTGATATATTCAAGATCGGAGGGCGAACCCATTTTGTGAACTGGACACTAAATGTTGTTAATGCATATGCAAATGAGAGTTACGATGGGAACCTTATGGACCTGCTGGATTGTCCAAAGGACCTGAAGGACCTGTTCTATATTCCGAATAAGGAACTTGATGGTGCTCTTGCGCAGTGGAAACAGTGTGAGAAGGTCTGCAAAAGATGCGGTTACTGCAAGCGTTTGACAGAAAAAATTACACAGGTGTATTCAACTGAAGATACAGGGCAGGTATTAAAGCCATTACACTTAATAGGGGAACAGCAATGACATTAACCGAACAATTATTGATTTCACGTGGAGAACTTGAGAACAAACTTCGGAACATGCTCGGAAAGCCTGTCTTTTTAATAGAGATGGATGGGTTTGCACTTCCGTGCGGTTGTAGCGGAGCAACGATTAATACACGAGGATTACAGGTGGATGATCTGGAAGTTTTTGAGGAACATATACTCAAATATCTGGCCGACACTGCACAGTCCCTTGAGATCGATCCATCATTTGTATTTGCACGAATTATTCCAGGCACTTCAGAAATTGCATCACTCAACCTGCGTATGCTGTGCAATCATTGTTACATGGACTTTGCGAGAGGAAGCGGTAAACAACCAAGACCAGATATATATATATTACGGTTTGATCGCAAATAATTAATAAAATCCATGGAACCGTTATTGTGTGAACGGTTTTATGGTTCATTTTTCGGGCTGTATTTCCAAAAAAATCGTATTTATTTCGAAAGGTTTATGAATGATTTAATGTAATCCACAATAACATATGTTAGCTTATATCATAATTATGTGATATCGTACGTATATGTAAAGTGCATCTTACATTTTTTGCACTGATTCGCTATTATATTGGTATATAAAAATAAATGGAGGAAAATGAATGGAACCACTCATAGGCATGGGTGTACTGGCACTAATGGGTGCTGCTGCGACTGTTGCAGGTGCGTCAGAAGATCTTGAATCTGATGTCGGATCACAAAGTAACCCAAATTCACAAGTGCAATTGGCACCCCAAATGATGTATCCACATAGGATCTATAATAAAGCTATTTCCGGTGAACCACCATCAAACGCACTTATGTGTGCGGTCGGAGGTACAACAGCTACAGTTTTAATGAGTGCATATAATATGTCCCCGATTTTTGCAATTGCTATGGGAGCACTTATAGCTGCAATAGTACATGGAACATATTCCGTAACAGCATTCTTTGGTAGACCTACAAGTCAGAAACGATTTAAACAACCAGTTTATCTTGATATTTTGTGGTCTCATACACCAGTCATCATGGGATATTCGTATATAACGACGTTCTGTATTCTCGTCATATCGTACCTCATGGTCGCTGTACTCGGACACCCGTTCCCACTGCCACTTATAGCATTTATATGGGGTATTACGATAGGAGCGATCGGCTCATCTACCGGTGATGTCCATTATGGTGCGGAGCGAGAATTCCAGAGCGTGGAATTCGGTGCAGGACTAAACGCTGCAAATTCAGGAAACATTGTCAGGAAAGGAGAATCCGGACTTCGTAACGGTTTCGACAATTCATGGTTCTGCGCAAAATTCGGCGGACCTGTTACAGGAATTGCATTTGGTATGGTAGTGTTTTTAAGCGGCTGGATCACAACTGTATTTGACCCTGCAAAAGGCGATGGGATCGGATGGCTTTCAGTTGTCGCAGGTGTTATAATAGTACTTATTTTGATACTATGGAACCGGAATATAGAAGTCGCAGCACGTAAGGCATACGGTCCATACAAAGAAGATGAGGTGGCTGCATGATCGATATCGCAGGAATCCTTATTGACAACATCATATATGTGTTATTAATCACACTTGGCGGAATGCTGATATCATTTAGTGTTCATTTCGTGCCTGTAGGTGGTGCCCCGGCGGCAATGGCACAGGCAACCGGTATTGGAACCGGTACAGTTCAGTTGGCTGCGGGTGCAGGTCTTACGGGACTTGTGACAGCAGGCGCTGTGATGCAGGTTTCAAACAGTCTTCTACTTGTTATTGCAGCCGGTGCAGTTGGTGCAATGATCATGATGTCTGTCACAATGATCGTAGGAACATGGGTATATGTTTATGGAGTTGGATGCCCACCCGCGTCTGCAAAGGTTAAATATGACCCGATCACAAAGGACAGGCAGGACCTCTATGTATCACAGGGTACGGAAGGACATGGCTTGCCAACTGTCAGTTATGTCAGTGGTGTAATTGGTGGCCTACTTGGAGGTGGCGGCGGTTCACTCGTATATCATTCACTTATGAGTGCAGGTATGGGCACAGGTGCGGCAATGGTAAATCTCGTAGGTCTTGCAAGTGTTTTTGCAGTAGGTATATTCTTTGTGAACGCTGTAATTCCTTCCTATAACATCGGTGGAACTATCGAAGGTTTCCATGATCCAAAATTCAAAAAATGGCCAAAAGCCGTGTTTTCGTCCCTGATCGCAACATTTATGTGTGCGCTTGTGGCCGTATTAACTATAGGAGGTCTTTAAATGTCAGCTGGAGGACCAGGAGGGGAAGCCCACGGAGGCATAGCCCCTGAAAAGATGATCGCCTTCGGTTTACTCGGAGGATTGATCTGTATTTACGCTGCACATTTCTTAACCATTGTTAACCCTGTATTTTCATTCATAGGTGCCCTTGGTGCGGTTTGCGCTATAGTATGGGGTGCGGATGCAGTAAGGCGTGTTTGTAGTTATGGTCTTGGTACGGGTGTACCATCCATTGGTATGATCGCACTTGGTATGGGTGTCATAGCATCGTTGTTCGGCCTTGCAGTCGGAGGAATTGCAGGACCTATATTAGCAGTAATAGCTGCAGCAATTATCGGATTGGTGATTGGAGTTCTTGCGAACAAGGTACTTGGAATGAATATCCCGATCATGGAAAAGACCATGGTAGAGATTGGTGTTGCAGGTGCACTGGCAATTGTCGGGCTCAGTACTACAATGGCAGGAACATTCATGTTTGGTGAGGTACTCGCATTAGTGGTTGCACCAGGATATATCGCAGTGATATTCATCGCTGGAGGTATGGGAATCCTGCATCCGTTCAACGCATGTCTCGGACCTGATGAAGAACAGGACCGCACACTTGCAGTGGCATTTGAGAAAGGTGGAATTGCTATGATAATTGCAGGTGTTGTGTCTATGGTTATAAGCAATGCAGCAGCAATTCCGACAATCTTGATCGGATTGATCATTTGGTACATATCCTTTGCCAAGTTCTATGAACTTACAAAGAGAGATGCATACAAGGTACTTGGAACAGGACTGTTGCCTACAGAGGAGGAGTTGCAATGAGCATGATACGTGTAGCACCGGAATCACATCTGGTACTGGACCCAATGACATCCTTGCTTGCACAGGAACGTGAAGATATCATATCATATTCAATGGATCCTGTGATGGCACAGGTCGATGAACTGGATAAGATCGCAGACGATCTTGTAAACTCACTTTCACCAAGTGAACCATTGCTTTCTTCATTCCCTGGCCGTGAGGATGCTTCACGTAAAGCAGGTTTCTATGGCAATGTATTCTATGGTATTGTTGTAGGCCTTGTCTTTTCAGGACTGTTGACAATTGCTATATATGTAATTGGCCTGATGAGTGCGGTGATGTAAAATGGCAGATAAAAGAGAAGCAGTGGCTGGATGGCCAACTATTAAAGGTGAGTATGATGTTGGTAATGCCGAGAACTGTGTTGCAGTTATAACACTCGGTTCACACCTTCCGGGAGGTCCCCAGTTAGATGCAGGTGCGGCAATTACCGGACCCTGTAAAACAGAGAACCTTGGTATAGAGAAGGTCGTCGCCCACATCATATCAAACCCGAACCTGAGATTCCTTTTGGTAACAGGTTCAGAGGTCAAAGGACACATCACCGGACAGGCAATGTTAAGTATGCATGCCAATGGTGTGAAAGAGAACCGTATTGTCGGAGCAACAGGTGCTATTCCATATATTGAGAATATCAATGAAGAAGCGATGGAACGGTTCCAGCAACAGATCGAATGTGTTGAGCTGATCGGTACTGAAGATATGGGTGAGATCACTTCCAAGATCAAGGAATGTGCTGCAAAGGACCCGGGTGCTTTCGATGCTGAACCAATGGTCATGGAGGTCAAAGGAGGCGAAGAAGAAGAGGAAGAAGCAGGCGGACTCAAGCCAATGGCAGCTGAGATCGCAACGATTCGTTCCAGGATCCGGAATATCGAGATCGACATGATCAATACCGGTAATATGAACAAATTCCATTCCGGAGTACATGCCGGTAAAGTGGAAGGTGCGATGATCGGTCTTGTGATCACATTGTCAATGCTTGGAATGTTGCTATTCGGGAGGTAATTGATATGGCAGAAGAACAAGAATACGGACAGGGTGTCCCGATGGTCATCAGCCCCCAGATGGGACCGATCGATTCCGCTGTTGAAAGCATCAGGTACAGGGCACAATTGATTGCACGAAACCAAAAGCTTGATTCAGGTGTATCAACAACTGGAGTATCCGGATTTATAGCCGGCTTCATTTTTGCACTGCTGATGGTGGTTGTAATCCCATTGGTTGTCTGGCAGGTGATCTAGATGAGCGATGATAGTAATACAATACCAAGTGTAGTTGTAGACCAGAACGATTTCAATGATGTGATTAAAAAACTCAACCTGATCGATGAGAAGATTGAGTTCGTAAACAGTGAGATCGCACAGCGAATCGGTAGAAAAGTTGGAAGAGATATAGGAATCTTATATGGAGCAGTTGTTGGGATATTGATGTTCTTGCTATATATTTCAATATCATCAATTCCCTTCTAAGAGGTGTTTAAATGTTTAAATTTGACAAGAAACAGGAAGTATTCGAGGTTGGCGGAGTCAAGTTTGGCGGACAGCCAGGCGAATATCCTACAGTTTTGATCGGTACAATGTTCTATAACAGGCACAAAATTGTGACTAATGAGGATACAGGAGAATTCAACAAGGGCGCAGCAGATTCCTTGTGGAATGATATGCAAGAGATGGGAGATATTACAGGTAACCCATACGTGAACCAGATTGTTGGTGAAACACCAGAAGCGATCAAGAAATTCATTGATTGGTTTGTTGGAGTTGATGATAAGACTCCATTCCTGATCGATTCATCCGCAGGTGATGTTCGTTCAGCAGCAGCAGACTATGTAACAGAGATAGGTGTTGCCGAACGTGCAATCCACAATTCCATTAACTCAAGTGTCCATGAGGACGAGATCGAGGCTATTACGCGGAGTGGTATGGATGCTGCAATCGTTCTGGCATTTAATGCAACCGATCCGAGTGTAAAAGGAAAGCTTGAGATCCTTGAGGTTGGAGGTACAGGTCAGGATAAGGGAATGCTTGAGATCGCAAGAGAGTGCGGTATCACAAAACCGCTTATTGATGTTGCCGCAACCCCACTTGGTGCAGGTGCAGGTGCAACGATCCGTGCTGTCACAACTGTAAAAGGCCATCTAGGTCTTCCGGTCGGGGCAGGGTACCACAACATGGCATCTGCATGGGACTGGATGAAGCAGTTTAAGAAAACTCACAAGGATGCTTACATGCCTGCTGATATAGGTACAAATCTTGTAGCGCAGATCATGGGCTCGAATTTCCAGCTCTTTGGTCCTATTGAGAATGCAACAACTGTGTTCCCTGCAACAGCAATGGTTGATATTATTCTGGCTGAGACAGCCAAGGAACTTGGTATCACGATTGCTGATGAGGAAAACCATCCGCTAAGCAAACTGGTTTAATCAAACCAGTTTTTCTTTTCTTTTTTTGA
>JBQVMC010000056.1:0-12326 GCA_052361145.1 Methanosarcinaceae archaeon | reverse complement strand
AAATTGTGCCAACAGTTATCTGAAAAACTGGACCTACAGATAATAAACGGGTCGGGATCATCTCCTAAACTTCTTAGGGAAGCAGGAATTGAAGAAACCGACATGGTTCTGGCGGTAACGCCCAACGATGAAGTGAATATAGTCGTTTGCTCTATTGCTGCATTGTATAATGTCCCCCGCCGGATTGCACGTTTAAGAGATAGAGGATTTTCTGAAGAAAGCGAACATCTTAATCTTGAAAAATTAGGGATTACCTCGGTCATCCATCCCGAGAAAGCACTGGTAGATCATATTATTCAGTTTATGAATACCCCTCATGCCGTAGAAGCAGCCAATTTTGAGGATGGGAAAATATTGCTTAGGGGGTATCGGGTCACTGAAGATATGGAACTGGCCAATAAGACTCCTATGGAAATTCGGCAGGAGATGGAAGAAGATACCGTCCTTTTTTCTGCGATTGTTCGCAATGGTAAGGGAATGATCCCAAGCGGTGATACGGTTATTGAACCGGGAGATATTTTATATACGTTATTTCCGAGGGAATCTCTCGAACGTTTTCTACAGTTAGTGAACATTGAACGGGAAAAGAATCGTAAAATTATTATTACAGGTGATTCTTATTCCACACTTGAACTGGCTCAAACTATCGAAAAAGAAAATTATAGCATTACATTGATCGATCCTGATCCTGAACATGCCAAAAAAGCTGCTTATATGCTCAGCGATGTCCAGGTTATTGAGGGGGATGCAACCGAAGCTGATATTCTCAAAGAGATGAATATAGACAGCGCATCATTTTTTATCTCAGTCTCCAATGTGGATGAGTATAATATATTTTCTTCAATTTTAGCCAAAGCAGAAGGGGCTCACGAAGTAATTGCTATCAGCACAGAATCCCGCCATGACAAACTGTTTAATTCGATAGGAATTGATCATGTAATCAATCCCAGGTTGATAACAGCCCGTGAAATTCTTGAGATAGTATCCCGCGGTCAAATAGGAGTGGTGGTAAAGCTGATCGATGTTGATATTGAGGCGGTTCGTTTTACTGTTGAAGCGGGAAGTTTAATGGCTAACAGCGTGGTTAAAAAGATTGCTCGCAAATTGAAGAAGGGATCAATTATCGGAGTAGTTGTCAGAGGAGATAAGATGATAATCCCTAATGGTGAAACAGTTATTGAAGAAAATGACCATGTCATTATGATTACCAGACACAAAAATCTTCCTCCTTTGGCTAAACTCTTTAAAGGTAATCAATAGTATCAAGAGATATTATGCATAAAACAGCAGTCGGATATTCTATAGGAAAGCTTATGCAGGTTATGGGGATAATTCTGCTTGCTCCGCTGGGTATTGCTTTCTGGGATAATCGTCAGATTCCATTTGCCGAAATTTTTAAATCTGTTGAAGTAACCAGTTTTTTAATTTCAATCGGATTAGCAATAGTAATTGGTTCAGCATTAGTAATTTTATTTAGAAGCGGAAGAGAATATCAGGGACTTCGTGAGGGTTATGCTATTGTAACTCTTGGTTGGGTTGTGCTGACATTTATCTGTGCAATTCCTCTCTATATGTATTTTGAAGCTATGCAGGGAACAATAGGTTTTGAAAGTAAATTCCTGAATTTTACTAATGCCTATTTTGAAATAATGTCCGGATTTACTACTACTGGAGCTACGATACTGACTGATATTGAAATTGTACCCCGATCTTTGTTATTCCTTCGAGCTCTTACTCATTGGCTCGGTGGAATGGGTATAATTACACTGGCAATTGTTATCTTCCCTGCTATGGGAGTCTCGGCTTATGGGATGTTCCGTGGTGAAGTTCCGGGGCCGACCAAAGACAGATTACGCCCTCGTCTGGCACAAACAGCACAGATATTATGGGGTGTATATCTTTTATTTAGCGTTGTAGAAGCCGGATTATTGATGATTGGAGGGATGGATTGGTTTGATGCCACATGCCATACTTTCGCCACTATGGCAACCGGGGGATTCTCTACCCAAAATGCTTCGATAGCTGGTTATAATTCCGATATGATTGAGTGGATAATTACTATCTTTATGTATTTTGCCGGAATCAATTTTGTCCTTCACTATAAAGCTCTTCGAGGGGATTTGAAATCCCTTACGAAGAACCGAGAGTTTATTTTCTATAGCGGTGTGATTGCAGTTACAATTTTAATTATTACCGCAGTACTCTATATAAATGGTCCTGCTCCTGAAGCTGAAGCTTACCAGCACTTCCGAGCGGGAGAACCGACTGTTGAAGAATTCCATGAACACTATGTTTACCAGAAAAATAAGATTGAGGGATTGTATGATTGCTTCCGAGTGGCATCGTTTCAGGCTCTGGCAATTATTACCACAACCGGTTTTGCCACAGCCGATTTTGATATTTGGCCTGATTTTTTGAGATTTCTGATGGTATTCCTGATGTTTTTTGGAGGATGTGCCGGTTCCACTGGCGGGGGAATGAAAATTATTCGTATCATGATTATTTTCAAAGTAGCCCTTCTGGAGTTGCGTAAACTTGTTCAACCCCGTTTGGTAGCATCAGTGAAATTGGGGGAACAACCTGTTAAAGATGAAGTCGTCATTAATATTGTCTCATTTTTCATCCTTTTTACCGGACTTTTTGTAGTAACCGGAGCTTTGTTAACACTCTTTATTCCTGATATGATAACGGCTTTTTCCTGTTCTATTGCTACTATAGGGAATATAGGTCCTGGTTTGGCAGGGATTGGTGCTGTTGAAAATTATGCATGGGTACCGTTACCTGCAAAATGGATTATGATGTTCTCAATGTTATTGGGGCGGCTTGAAATATTCACCGTACTTATTGTTCTCCGTATAGCCACCTGGCGCAAATAGGTCGCATGGCGAACTTTTACTGATTCAGCATTTTCTCTTTTTGTGAGTGGCAATATTTGGGGAAGTTTCGTAGGGCGGATCCATCCTCGGACCCGCCTTCTTTACTGGAATAGATAAATGGCAGGTACAAAGACGAAGACGGACCTGCCCTTGATACTACGCAAGTTTGACATCTGTTATTATAACTAATGGATAAATGTTTTACAAGGAAAATGTCAAGAGCACAGGACAGGCGAATTGCCTCACAAATAATGTAACCGAAAGGTATTGATAATAGGGTACAATTAGAGTCGTTGCCTCATATTACATGTAACCATGACATAGGAGCTGTAATATGGGAAAAAATGAGAGACGTGCGTATCTTGAAGCTGTCCTTGAACGATATCGAAAGGCAAATAAAAAAGCCAAAGCGGTTATTCTTGATGAGTTCTGTGCCGTCTGCGGCTACAATCGCAAGTATGCGATCCGACTGTTAAATAGACCAAAAGAGAGGCATAAGAAATGCCCCGGTAGAAAACCTGTCTACCGCTCGGCTGAGTTTATGAAGGCTCTCAAGCAAATCTGGCTGGCCACCGATCAGATGTGCTCCAAAAGACTGGTGGCAGCTATACCGCTCTGGTTGCCATTCTACGAACAAGATTGCAGGAAATTATCTGACGAAACTAAAAACAAACTGCTGTCAATCAGTGCTGCCACAATTGATCGACTGCTGGTGCAGACACGTGCCAAAACTCGCTGGCGGGGACTCTGTGCTACCAAACCGGGCAGTTTACTTAAAAATCAGATTCCCATCCGCACTCACAACTGGGATATTACCAAACCAGGTTTCGTCGAAGCTGACACTGTCGCTCATTGCGGCAACTCACTGGCGGGTGACTTTATCTGGAGTCTTACCCTGACTGATATACACACCGGTTGGACAGAATGTCGAGCAACATGGAACAACGGAGCAACAGGTGTTATTGAACAAATCAAAAATATCCAGACTAAACTACCTTTTGAACTTAAAGGATTCGACTGCGACAACGGAACCGAGTTCCTGAACCATCACCTGCTAAGATACTTCACCGATCACAAACCAAGAGTGAAGTTCACCCGATCAAGACCATATAAAAAAAATGACAACGCTCATGTCGAACAGAAAAACTGGAGCCATGTCAGACAGCTGCTCGGATACGACCGGCTCGATAACCCTAAACTCCTCAAACTCATAAACAACCTCTACACCAAACAATGGAGTCTGCTGCAAAACCACTTCTGTCCAACTTTCAAACTTAAAGAAAAGAAACGGATCAACAGCAAATACTACAAAAAATATGAAACTCCCAGAACCCCATATCAGAGAATAATTGAATCACCACATACATCTGAGGAAAACAAATGTACTCTTAAAATAATTCATCTATCACTTGACCCATTCAAATTAAAACAACAAATTAACAAACAACTGAAGGTGATATTTAATATGGTTACGGTTACCACAAATGTGAGGAAACGTCTCTGAAACCAAAGTTACCTTTTATTATGAGGCAACGCGCTACATAAAAACAAGAAAGTCTTCCGTAAGCCAAGTCGTATCAATAGCTTTGTTATTACAACAAATGTGTCGATTTCATCAACTCTCCAAGAATCCTTTACTTTCTCGTTGTAAGTGTTTCGAATCTATATTGAATTGATAAAAAAACCTCAACCGAATCCAAAACAGCATGATGCAAAACTGACATCTATGCTCTCAAATATTGATGAATGAGAATTAGTTTTCCCAGCGTAAGTCGTCATCGGTATCATCTTGGATTTCAACAATACTATCCTCCCCATGCTGAATCTGTAATAACTCATTTTGTCTTTTTTCAGCAAGTTCCTCTATCTCCTCAGACGATTTGCTGTATTTCTTTATATTTTTCCTTTTGGCGGTTCTTAATATATTTGGTAAGATATCAACGTCTTTTAAGGTAGGTGTTTTAAGAGCAATTGGAGGACTGGTTGTTTCACCCAATATCTTAATATGAAAATAACGCTCTTTCTGGTTTTGCAAAAATTGTATATAGCGTTCTTTTATTTCATCAATACTGTAAAAAGTCATACTGACAACTTGTTCAAAAGGTTCTAAATCGTAAAAAGGAACTTCCATTTCAATTTCACTTGTGCTGTAACTGCTCATTGACCCTCTACTATTACTGCTCATTTGGCTTGAACCGAAACCAGAACTTTCGGTAAAAGTGACTCTCTACCCCTTACATCATTCGCCATAGTGCGGCGACCTTCTTCATCCGACAAGGTGGTTCTCCGGTTATTCTACAGAAAATCCTCGGACACACTTCCCTTAATGTTACTCAGAATTAACTACACATGAGTAATCAGGATATGGTAGATACATACAGCCAATTTAGCCCGATTAACGCTATAAAAGTTTGATATTAAAAATATAAAGTGTATGGGGGGAGTAAATCCCACTGAAAATCACCATATTTCCAAAAATCCTTTACTACCTCTCTGTAAAAGACTAGGATCTTTACCGAGTTTCGCCATAAGAGCTTCGACAGAATCCAAGACTGCATGATGTACGACTGTTGCCCATGCTCTCAAATCCTGATGAATAAGAATGTTTTTTGGAGCTGACAGAGCATCAGCAGATCCAGTTAGTTTTGTTGATGCAAATTTCTTCAAGAAATTAGGCTCTACTGTAAGAAAGCGACAACAATCCAAATGAACACCATAATCCCGAATACTGACATACATATGGTAATCCTTAAACTGATCTAAACTAACAATTAGAAAATCTCTTTTGACCTTTGAAAAAAGCCCTGAACTTTTTACTTCTTCAATTCCCCAATTACAATCACCAGGTATATTTGATTCACGTAATCGTTTCTGAATATCATCTAATACCGCTTGACTATTACCTGAAGCATTATCTAATACCATTGCCCATTCATTAAGAATTGATTCTTCTTTTAGTGTGATTGACATTTTGATTTACTCCTTACAATAAGTTGTTTGTTATCCGATCTGGTAGGAGTTAGAATCATTGGGGTCAATCGACACCCAGATCGGGTTAAATATATTTTCTTCATTAATTTTCTCAAAAGTAGTTATCCAATGAAATCGTTTTACTTTTTGTGGTATTTTTAGAGAATCTGTTGCCTGTCTGATGTTTTGTAATCGTTTATCTGAGGTCGTCACATAAAGACTCCTAAATCCCTTAAATGACTCTACTCCAAAATCCTTTGTATAGCGTTGATATTTACCATTAAGCAAATAGGATATATAAAACCTCAAACTCTTCAATACTCCCTTATTAACATTAGAAACCACCTCAGTACCCCTATCAATTTCAAGGAAAAACAAAGCAAATTTACTATTCTTCTCCAGAGCAAAAACACCATCAGGAGTATGAGATATTTCTTCTCGTTCAAAGTCAATATCACAGATAATATCTTTGATATATTTCTTGATACCGCCTCTTTGTATTTTTTCACCAAAGTAATCCGGGATGAATCCAAGAAGAGTTACTGACGATGTGTCACATATTTGCTTTAATGCTATCCTAAAATCATTGATTGCCAAAAAGTGTTGCATAAAGTAATAATCTTTGGGTTTTGTTTTTGTGTCAGTCCACTTAAGTTCCTTTATACCTACGCCCAATGATTCAGCAACAGAATTCATTCCTTTTTTGGCAACTGAGAAAATTGACTCCTCAATATTTGGTACAGTAAATGAAGTAACAAAACCTGCTTCTTTTAGTATCCTCATCCTTCTATAAGCTGTTTGTAGAGATGGAAAATGAACCTGCTGAATCTGTGAAATTGATAAAAACCTATGTTTATACAGAGTCAATAATATCTGACTATCTCGATCAGTGAATTTGAAGACTTTTTTACTCAATCAAATACTCCTTCAGGATCAATATCAGCCAGTGGGTCATCATAGTCATCAGGATTGTCTTTATGTGGCACATTTAATTTCGTAAACTTTGGGATGCCATACTGCTTACGAGATTCAAATATTACTTCCTCAGCCCTTTCACGATCAGGATTGTCACTCATTTTTGGAATATTAAATGGGAATGCACTTTTACCAATTTTACAATAAGCTTGTCCTATATTCAGTTGTAACAATTCTTCTGTTGGTAATGATTCTATTTCAAAATTATATTGTGATATAAATTCCCTTGAAAGCTTAGATGCATCTGCCTGTGATACCTGAAAGCTCACCAGAGTTGAAACATTACCTAAGATCTCTCTTAGTAAATCAGTTGGTAGTTGTCCGGTTTGTTGATGAGCCAATATCATTCCCAATTTATATTTACGTGCTCTGGATAATATCTTTTCATATGACTTTGATGCTGATCCACAGAAATTCTGAAACTCATCCAAATACAAGTAAAAGGGTTTACGTTGAGTCTTTGTAACATCAGCCCTACTCATAGTTGCTGTTTGAAATTTAGATACTATTAGTTGTCCTATAAGTTGGCTAGCGATTTCTCCTAAGATTCCATCTGAAAGGTTAAACAAAAGGATTTTACCATCATCCATTGCTTGTCGAATATTCAATAACCTGCTAGATACTTCTTGTTGGCTAAAATCTGTGTTCTTTGGTGGACATATACAATTTCTAACAAGTTTAGCTCTAACAATTCTTCCAATTCGATTGATTATTGGGATATGAGAATCTTTTGGCAATTGAGTATAGGTATGTTCAAAAAAGTATCTGGTTTGTTCATCGTCTGTTGTTTGTATTATTTCATTTCTAAATGAAGAATCATGTCTATCTAATAATGGAGCAAAATCAAGTAAGGTTGTATTTGGTCTTTCTACTAAAGCATATAGAGCATGACGAAAGATTTCGTCCATTCTGGGACCACCTTCGCCCAGAATACGTCTAAAAATAGTGAATGTCTCATCTACATGAAGATCAATATCATCATCTGCATTAATATGAAGAGGATTCAAAACAACAGGAGATTCAAGATCAGCAGGATTGAAGTAAATAACATCCTGAATTCGATCTTTTGGAATAAAAGGAAGAATCTCATCATTTAGCATTTCATATTCAGGTGCTAAAACTCCAAGTCCATGACCTGCTATTAAATCTTGAGATATTAGATATCTGAGGAAATTAGTTTTTCCATATCCTGATTTCCCAATTATGTAAATATGCTTGTCTCTAAATTGATTTGGGAGAATAATAGGAATACTCGAATCACCGATTTTTTGATATCCAAGGTTTAGACCTTCAGAATTTAATATCCGTTCAGCAATAAAATCAGCTAATTCTGAAGCTGTAACACCTTTTTCTATCATTTCTTCAAGCTCATTCTTGGATACAACCGACCGAGCTATATAACCATGATAATTAGCAAAGTATCTGACGACATCTTCACAATCAGAAAGCCGTTTTAATTCTACTTTTTTTATTAAGCGAAGTTCTTT
This sequence comes from Methanosarcinaceae archaeon, assembly GCA_052361145.1. Classification (GTDB taxonomy): domain Archaea; phylum Halobacteriota; class Methanosarcinia; order Methanosarcinales; family Methanosarcinaceae; genus Methanovorans. The sequence continues at coordinate 4,018 of JBQVMC010000056.1, read as the reverse complement.
TCTTTTTTTTAATTTAGCCCTATTAACTTGAATTCGATGTATGACAAAGATGAAAATGGCAATCCAAATTATGTAGATAAATGCTTCCAAAAGCTATCCTATCTGTATAATTGCCTTATATATGAAGTTCCCCCGATTTGACGGACACGCAGTTAAGGTGTATAATGTTTTTATGGAGGTGTCCCAATGGAGCGAAGACGTAAATATGATCGTCAGTTCAAGATTGAAACAATTCGTTTAGTAATGGAGAAAGGTCGTAAAGCGGCCGAAGTTGCGCGTGATCTTGGTATTCATGTAAATTTAATTTATCTTTGGAAGAAGCAATTAGCCGAAGACCCCAAAGAAGCATTTCCGGGACTTGGTAAGTTGAGGTCATCGGATGCGGAACTTCGTCAACTTCAGCGAGAGTTAGCTGATGTTAAGGAGGAGCGCGATATCTTAAAAAAAGCCTTGGCCATTTTCTCGAAGAAACGTCGATGAAATATCAATTTATAGAAGCTCACCGCTCGTCATTGAGAGTTATGAAGATGTGCCAGGCGTTTAAAGTATCTAAGAGCGGTTATTATGACTGGCGAGATCGTCCTGAGAGCAATCGTTCCAAAGAGAACAGGATTTTGTTGTCACATATCCGCATTGCCTTCAGGAAGAGTCGCAAGAACTACGGTTCGCCTCGTGTGACCGATGAACTCAATGAATCGGGCATACCCTGCGGTGAGAATCGAGTAGCCAGGCTGATGAAGGATAACGGTATCAAAGCCAAGCGATGCCGGAAGTTTAGAGTGACGACCAATTCAAAGCATAATTATCCGGTGGCGCCAAATTTGTTGAATCGTCAGTTTAAAATAGATTATCCGAACAGAGTCTGGGTCTCAGATATAACTTATATCTGGACAACCGAAGGATGGCTGTATTTGGCGGGAGTATTGGATTTATATTCACGCCGGATTGTCGGTTGGTCAATGAGTCCCCGCATAACCGAACAATTGACCCTTGATGCTCTAAATCATGCTATTATCTGCCGGCAACCATCTAAGAACCTGCTTCATCACTCGGATAGGGGCAGTCAGTATGCCTCGGACAACTATCAAAAATTGCTGAAATCGAATCGAATAACCTGCAGTATGAGCCGCAAGGGTGATTGTTGGGATAATGCGGTGATGGAATCATTTTTTGCGACTTTGAAAACCGAGTTAATTTATAACGAAATATTTATTACAAGAAAGGATGCGCAATCAAAGATATTTGATTATATTGAAATGTTTTATAACCGGAAACGTCGTCATTCGAGTTTAGGAAGTAAAAGTCCGGTTGAATTCGAGATGATGGCAAAACCAACTTAACTCCCTGTCCGTTTTTGCGGGGGAAGTCCAATACTACTTGTATATCGACTGTATAATGAGAATCTATAGTCTGTTTGCTAAAACATTATGAAACATAACGATATAACTCAAATAAACCACTCCAACTAAACTATCATTAATGATAGTTTACGCTACTGTTCAATATATACTTACTAATAATGTGATGAATAATTAAATCTTTTGTAGTATACTTAATAGACGAATAGAGGTTTATCATAAGGAATATTAAAAATGTGGGAAGTATTCAATAATAGAGAAATTGCTACTTTTGTTTTGTTATTTGCAATCTTGCCTTTTCTCCTTAGCTCTAAGAATATTCGAAAAACATCAGCAAATCTCCTCAAATCAATGTTTTCTGTAAAGCTCATCTTTCCAGTGATATTGTTAGCTATCTATATAGGTTTTGTTGTTTACTATTTATATAGATTGGAACTTTGGACTATTTCTTTCTTGAAAGATACATTTTTTTGGTTTTTCTCCGCTGGTTTGTTAACCATTTATAAATATATAACAGCAAAGAATAATATTCTTCCCATTAAAGAAATATTATTTGATAATCTTAAATTAATAGTAATTTTGGAGTTCTTATTAAATACTTATACTTTCTCCTTCTGGGCTGAATTGATAATAATACCTGTAGTATCGTTTACTGTTATGCTAAAAGCATTTGTTGATGTAAAAAAAAAATCGAGACGTTGCAAAATTTCTTGATGGCTTTTTAACTGTGATAGGAGGTTTATTTATAGCTCACGCTATATACTATGCCGTACAAGATTATCAGACACTTGGCAAAACAGAAACTCTGTATAGTCTAATGTTGCCAATCTTTCTTTCAATAACAATTATTCCTTTTGCATATCTATTTGCAGTATATGCAAATTATGAGAGTTTGTTTATAGGGATTAAATTTGGTAAAGTCAAGAGTCTAAAATTGAAAAATCATTGTAGGTTTATTATTTTTGCGTATTGTGGCTTTAATACAAGGAAAATTGCAAAGTTAAAACCATTTCACTTGATGCACTTACGAAGTGTTCAAGACCTTAAAAATATACTTCAAGAATTGGATAAGAGCTAAATAGTTCCATCTCCTTTTGAGGAATAGTTTACAATCCCAATCCCACAATTCAGTAATGCAAAGGGTTATGTGGATGGAGGCTCTCACAATCAAAGTGATGTTACCACCAATAATTCACTTAGCCCTACTTAACCGCAAGATCAATTGAAGAGAATTTTCTACAACAAATTGAATTATTATTTTCGTCTACGCATTTTCAGATTTTTAGAGTCATAACCACAGAACCTAACTTTATTACTCAAAAGGTCTTTCAAGAATCGAAGGTTTACTTCAAAACGATGCTTCGATCTTACAACAATTGATTCAATACCCTCAATTATCAATCGAGCAATATAATCATCATTAGCGAAAAACCAAGTTCTTAGGATTTGTTCCTGCGGTACAAGAGATTGATCAGGATTAAGAGGATATTGTTCGAGTAATTTGTAATACTGATTACAGAGATTAGATTTGAGTTTGTCGGAGATAGGTTCTCGTAAATACCAAGCAGAACTAATATTTCCATAAAAATCACTCTTTATTATTGATTCACTTGGATATAAAAGGTCGTGCAATTTACAAATACCTGTTGTTAATTCGTGAAGAACCTTTGCATAAAACCTACTGTCATTATCAATAATGCTAATGGCTGATTTTGGTTTAACTAATGATAAAATAGTGAACTTTACTAAATCTTCGGTCCAATAAGCAAATCGCATTTCGTATGTTGGCCTAAAGAAGTAGTCAGTAGGAAGGTTAAACATTTTCGTAACTGCAATCAGGCTACTAATGTTTGGCATTTTTTTACCCTCAAAGTATTCATCGATATCATCAGGTGATATATGTATTAACTGTGCAAAGTCTATTTTAGATTGTTCTGATTTAAAATTCCAAACTTCTTTGAGTTTTTTCCCTATTACTTCAGATGTAGGGTCAAAACTACCCCAAAGAACACGGTAGAAATCAAATTTGTCTTGTCGAACACTTCTAAGTGCACTTGGCTCATTATGAATAGCCACATCATTTTGGGATTGCCCTTTAGAAAGACGTTGAATAATTTGTTCAATATCATCACTGCTAGCACGCTTGGTACTGGAATTTCTTCTACAATAAACTATGCTTTCTTGAACAATTAGGTCACCTTTAGAATTGTGTAGATCACGGTTGGACATTAGCACTTTTGATCCTCCTGGAATTTTTATTATTCCAAGACGAATTATTTGATCATTCTCTAAATGATCAAAATAAAAAAGTTGATTTTCTATATGAAATCCCAATTGCTTTTCGATCTTTGCACCCAAATTACTAGGATCAATTTCGGTATTTACACCAAAGAGTTCGTGTGTTCCATCTACAACACCCAGAAGGATATATCCACCACCATAGTTTGTAAAAGCTAAGATATCTTTAGCAAATTCTACAAAATTAGATTTATTTGATATTAAGATTTCACGTTTATAGTCCCAAGCGTTATCTTCACGTCTGTGGTTATAGTAACGCCAAAATACTTTTTCATCTAAATTCACAACATTTAAGCCCTTCTAAAGTTTATAAAATTATCAATTTAGAAATTCTCATGATATAATCTTTTAGTACTTAATTT
>JBQVMC010000055.1:0-12793 GCA_052361145.1 Methanosarcinaceae archaeon | reverse complement strand
GGGTAATTTAATGATAAACAAGATTGGTATTGTATTAAGATGTGACCATGCTGACGCTCTTGGGATGGTAAAAACGATCCTTGATAGGTTTGGATCCAGGGTCGAAATTATTCTCTCACCGCATACTGCCGGGGCATTGGGTGTTGAAGTTGGTAATGTATTACCTGTGAATAAAATGCGGGAGATGGGTGTTGAACTTATAATATCAGTTGGTGGGGATGGTACGGTACTTCGTAATATCTCAAAGATGGATGATCCTCTTCCGATACTTGGAATAAATATGGGTAATCTTGGTTTTTTGGTAGATGTAATTCCTAAAGATGCTATATCTTCTATTGAAAATGTACTGGCTGGTTTTAAGTACGGTAAGCGGGCAAGATTGGCGGTTTCATTGAATAATACTACACTCCCGTCTGCCACAAATGAAGTAGTGGTCATCACAGCCAGGCCTGCTAAGATACTCACTTACAAGATTAGTGTTGACGATTGTGAACTTGATGAATTGCGCGCGGATGGTGTGGTTTTTGCAACTCCTACGGGTTCAACCGCCTATGCAATGAGTGCAGGCGGACCGATCATTGACCCACGCGTGGATGCTGCATTGATCGTGCCTCTTGCACCGTTCAGGCTATCGTCACGACCATGGGTCGTACCGGCAGATAGTACAATAAGGGTTGAATTGACAAATCCTGAAAAAGAGGCGGTTATTGTTATTGACGGACAGCACACTTATTCAATCGTTGAGCATGATGTGATAACGTTAACAAAAGCCGAAAATCCCGCACGTTTCGTGAGGACAACGGTAAGCGGGTTCTACAAGAAGGTCCAAAATAAACTGGCGTAGTTGATCATGGAACTGGAAACTATTTTACAAAAGATAAAAAAATAAAGAGCCTCGAGCGTGATTCGAACACGCGACCTAGTGATTACAAATCACTCGCTCTGCCGGGCTGAGCCACCGAGGCACTAATGTAATGCAACATTTAGATACAATCATAGCAAATAAATGTTATGGCAGATGTAACAAATCCAAGATAATCATGTGGCAGGAAATATCAAGTATCGGGAAAAAGCTTGTTGACCACGGGCTTGTGGAATCACACTTTGGCAATATCAGTGTGCGAATCGGAAATAAAATGCTGATAACCAGAAGTGGTAGTGCCCTTGATGAGCTCACTGGGAACAGTGTTGTCGAGGTTGAAATAGAAGGTATATCAGGTCTTGACCTGATAGCATCATCCGAAACCATCGTGCACCGCGAGATATACAAGAATACATCTGCACTTGCCATCATACATGCACACTGCCAGTTCGCAGTAACAGAGTCGCTGCTCAGTGATTCCGGTTCTATTGTACCGGTTGACAGCGAAGGACAGTATTTCCTGCATGAAATCCCAATCGTAAAGGGTGGCATCGGTACAACTGAACTTGCAAAAAACACCGCGCGCGCGTTGACTGAACACAAAGGTGCAATTATCTACAGTCACGGCACATTTGCAGTTGGCAAGATACTCGATGAAGCTTATGTGATTACAACGCAGATCGAGCATTCGTGCGCGGTAAAGTACTGGTATGATCTGGCACGGCAATGACTAAAATAATGTTGTAAGTTTACAAAAACATTAAATCAAAAAAACAATATCTAATAAAACACATGGTCTTCAACTACCTACGCCCATTAATGTCTAAATTAATTGATCCGATCGCAAGAACCTTTGCAAAAGTAGGCATATCCCCAGGTGCGGTTTCAATTATATCCCTCATATTTGCTGCAATTGCAGGGGCATGTTTCTATTACTCAAACGGGGAACCATTGCTAGTGCTAATTGCAGGAATATTCGTATTCATGAACTCATTTCTTGATGCAATTGACGGTGCAATAGCCAGGTATCTCAACATAGCAGGCGTAAAAGGTGATTTTTTGGATCATGTGATTGATCGTTATTCAGATGTGTTTATCATCTGCGGTATCTTCTTTGGAGGACATGTGGATTGGAAGATCGGCGTAATTGCAATTGTCGGAGTCCTGCTTACAAGTTATCTTGGCACACAGGCACAGGCACTCAATATCGGAAGATACTACGGCGGAGTAATGGGAAGAGCTGATAGGCTTATCCTTATAATGTTAGCATCCATCATGTATTTTGCATATCCGGTTTGTATCTCAGGCTTTTCAGCACTTGGCTGGGTTATGATCGTAATAGCTATTGGTAGCCATATTACAGCCTTACAACGAATTATCCACATATGGAATAAACTTTCGTAAATCCCAATAAAGTATGGTCTGCATGATTGCGACCTTTGATTTTCGGATAACTTAATGTAGCAATAAATCCAATTGGACATTTATGACATTGCCAGTGCTAAACAGAAATTATGAATATCTGGAGCACACGGCCGATGCAAAATTCAGGGCATACGGCACAACAATAGAAGAAGCATTCCAAAACGCTGCTGTTGCCATGTTTAATGTGATGATCGATACAAGCATAATTTCTGATGAGGTCACAGAAAAGATAAAACTCACATCAGAAGACCTTGAAGGGCTGCTTGTAGACTGGTTATCGGAACTTCTCTATCTTTTTGAAGTTGAACAGATCGTTTTTGGAAAGTTCAAAATCGATCACATCACCGGGCACGATAATAAATATTCAATATCAGCAACTGCCGCCGGCGAACCTCTAAACATGACAAGGCATAAGTTTGACACCGAAGTAAAGGCAGTTACCTACAACGAATTGAAGATAGAAGAAACTACAAAAGGATGGAGTGTGCAAGTCGTAGTTGACACGTAAACAACCCATCCAAACAACATGTTCATACACATTATCGTTGTATTATCGTTATATTTCAATATCCGGAAACATCAGGATGAGTTAGAGGCACTAATATGACAGATGGAACCGAAACAACTGGCGATTTTGACCTGACCATAAAAATAGATGACAATACATGGGAAATACCAATGGATTACAAACCGGGTATGAGAGTCCCGGGTCGCATTTTTGTATCGGGAACCTTGATGCACAATCTTGAAAAACAGACACTTGACCAAGTGGCAAACGTTGCAACCCTGCCCGGCATCCGGAAATATTCCATGGCAATGCCTGATGCACATCTTGGATATGGTTTTCCGATCGGGGGAGTTGCCGCATTTGACAGGGAAGAAGGAGTGATCAGTCCTGGTGGTGTAGGTTTTGACATCAACTGCCTCTCCGGGGATACACGCATATTGCATGAGCATGGGTACACAGTTCCAATCAAAGATTTCGATACGAGATGGAATGTTGATCGCATTAAGTGCATGAACTTTGGCACAAAACCCAGGGATACCGAGATCGATGCGTTCATGGAAATGCCGACAACCGAAAAAGTGTATTGCATCACCACCGGATCAGGAGAAACTGTTACAGCATCAGGAGAACATCCACTATACACACCTGGGGGTATGGTCCGCGTAAAAGATATACAGGAGCAGAAAGGACAAACGATTGCGATATTTCCATTCAAAGGAGTCGAATATGAAACACCTGATTCAAACATGATCATCACAGAGCATGATATCAGGTCTTTAGGCATAAACCAAAATAAAATTGATCAAACGATTGTGGAACTGAAAAAGCACAACCTCTTGCCGCTTGCGGCAGACAGCGACAAGCTTCCCTACCTGCTAAAACTCATGGGCTTTATACTTGGTGGCGGGACCTTACATTTCACCGGGAACAAAGACACGATCCGATTCTACGGGAAACCGGAAGACCTGGAAGATATCCGGCTCGACATCGAAAGATTGGGATTTGTTCCATCACGCATATATTCAAAAACACGCGAACATGAAATTGGCACATCCTACGCAAAAGTGAATTTTATACAGGATACATATTCTTTTAAAATGACATCATCATCTTTTATGGCGCTCATGTGGTGTCTTGGTATTAAGCCAGATATTAAGACACAACAAGAGTACCTGCTGCCGGAGTGGATATTCAAATTAAGGCTGTGGCAGAAGCGATTACTCTTATCATCTCTTTTTGGTGCAGGACTTTCGTCTCCTGCCACCCTGACCGGACACGGTTACAATTTTTATACACCGGTACTTTCAATGAATAGGCATGCAGGATCGATCGAACACGGCGAGGAATTCCTTGACCGGATCAGTATGCTTCTTGCAGATTTTGGAATCGAGTCATCAAGGATTGGAAAAAGAAAGGAGTACACAGACAAAAATGGTGACCTTTCATATCACTTAAGGCTGCAGGTGAACGGTACTTTTGACAATCTGATCAAACTATGGAGTACGGTCGGGTTCGAGTACAATCAGGATTGGCGACATCTGGCAAATGTGGCTGTTGTGTACCTGAAAAAAAAGCACATGGTCACCTATGGGCATGAAAATACAGAAAACAAGGCTTTGAAGATAAAGGAAGACGGAGAAATTATCTCATCGACATGTGTAAAATTAGAATCTACTTCTGTGGACAGGAAATTAATCCGGCGATCTGTTTACGGGGCGCGTAGCAACTCTGCAAAGGTCGCATCAAATTATACTACATTCGATCATTTCCTGTCAGAATCTGGTATTGCCGCCTCTGGCATGGTATGGGACACGATAACGTCTATAGAGGAAATCGAACATAACGATTATGTGTACGATTTTATGGTGCGCAGTGAACATCACAATTTTGTTGCCAGTTCGTTTGTGGTATCCAATTGCGGAATCCGCCTTATTCGAACAAATCTGCAGGAAGAAGACGTTCGCCCGCACATAAAAGAACTAATGTCAAGGCTTTTCCGTGAAATTCCATCCGGTGTAGGTTCAAAAAGCCGCATACGTGCATCTGAAAGTGAACTTAATGATGCTTTCACGTACGGTTCCAGATGGGCTGTTGAATCGGGATATGGTGTGGAGGCTGACATTGAGCATTGCGAAGGCAGTGGCATGATCGAAGGTGCAGATCCTACCCAGGTGAGTGCAAAAGCCTACAAACGCGGAAAGCCGCAGTTCGGAACACTTGGAAGCGGAAATCATTTTCTGGAAGTGCAATACGTTGACAAGATATACGATAACGAAGTTGCTTCGTCGTTTGGACTTGAAGAAGGTCAGGTAACGATTATGGTACACTGTGGTTCACGTGGTGCAGGACACCAGATATGCACCGATCATTTACGTGTGCTTTCACAGGCTTTTAAAAAATACGGCATAGACCTTCCGGACAGGCAACTTGCATGTGCACCTGCGCAGTCACCTGAAGCCCAGAACTATTTTAAGGCAATGGCATGTGGTGCCAACTATGCATGGGCTAACAGGCAGATCATAACACACTGGACACGTGAAGTGTTCGAGCGTTTATTTGGTATGGACATGGATGACCTTGGTATGGAACTTGTATATGATGTTGCACACAATGTCGCGAAACTTGAAGAGCACGTGATCGATGGAAAGAAAAATGAATTGTATGTGCACCGCAAAGGTGCTACACGTGCGTTCCCACCTGGTCATCACGACGTGCCGAATGCATACCGTGCTGTCGGGCAACCGGTATTGATCCCTGGCAGCATGGGTACGGCATCTTATGTACTGCACGGGACAGAAGCGGCAATGGACATCTCGTTTGGAAGTGCATGCCACGGCGCCGGGCGCGTGATGAGCCGGGCACATGCAAAGCGTGAGTTCTATGGTGAGGATATCAAAAAGGATCTTGAGGCAAGAGGGATCACTGTAAAAGCCACGCACCCGTCCGTAATTGCTGAAGAGGCTCCAGGTGTGTATAAATCAAGCAGTGAAGTGGTAAATGTGGTGCATAATATAGGGATTGCCAAAAAAGTTGCACGTGTTCTGCCAATGGGAGTTGCAAAGGGTTGATCTTAATTTAATCTTAATTATTATACTCCGCGGGTCGTTTTTGGGAACTTTATTTTATTTACAACCTTATACAATCCCAACATCGCATAAACAGTGCATCCAAATTCACAACTTTGCTCCACATATCTTGCAAAATCCCGCATTCGAATCATGCCCTTCCGCACTGCATTCCGGGCATACCCTGTTTGTCGGCTTTTCCTTTGAAGCATAAGCTATCTCGGCAGTTACGATCCCTGTCGGTACTGCTATGATGCCATATCCAATTATCATTATGCACATAGCCAGCCCCTGCCCGACAGGTGTTTGTGGAACTATATCTCCATAACCAACAGTAGTAAGCGTTATAACAGCCCAATAGATACTTAATGGAATGCTGTTAAACCCGTGCTCTGCTCCCTCTATTACGTACATGGCAGAACCAAGTATGATCACCAGGTTAATAACAGCGAACAGGAATATTATTATCTTCTGTTTGCTGGCACGAAAAGCCTTCATTAGCATGTCCGCTTCGCTAAGATATTTGACAAGTTTGAGTATACGAAATACACGAAGCAAACGTAAGACCCTGATAACAATTAGATATTGGCTTCCGGGCAGGAACAGGCTGATATAGGTTGGTATGATCGCCAGAAGGTCAACAATCCCAAAAAAACTGGTAGCGTACCTGATAGGGCGCCCAATTGAAATCAGGCGGAAAAAATATTCGATCGTGAACAGGATCGTAAACATCCATTCAAGCGAATGGAGCAGGTCGCCATGGGATGCATGTATAGCATTGACACTATCAAGCATCACAACAATTACGCTCAACATGATACTGACGATAAGCGCCTCATCAAAAAATTTGCCGGCAGGCGTTTCAGATTCGAACATTATCGTATATATCCGTTGTCTCAATCCGTTGCCGGATCCGGATGTATCGCCTTTCAATGTATCACCATGTTGTCTATTGTTCATTGACATACTTTGATGGACATAATGTACTCACAACACACGCCCCACATTTCGGTTTTCGTGCCACACACACCCTGCGCCCGTGAAGTATCAACGTCATGGACAGGGCTTCCCAGTCTTTTTTTATGGCAATATCCATTAAATCTTTTTCAATTTTCACAGGATCGGTGTACCCGGAAAAACCGAGTCGGTTGGATAACCTTTTTACATGGGTATCAACAGCGATCCCTGCAATGACACCGTGTCCCCTTGCCAGCACGATATTTGCGGTCTTCCTGGCAACCCCGGGGAGTGTAAGTATATCCTCCATTGTGTTTGGTACCTGTGAATCGAAATCAGAGATTATAATACGGGCGCTGTTCTTTATATTCTTTGCCTTGTTCCTGTAAAAACCTGTGGAGTAGATATCCTTTTCAAATTCATAGATATCCGCATCTGCAAAATCCTCGACGCTCCTGTATTTTTTGAACAGGACACCAGTTACCTTATTAACCTGCGTATCAGTACACTGTGCAGAGAGTATGGTCGCGACAAGAAGTTGTAAAGGGTTGCTAAAATGCAGTTCCGGAGCTGCATCCGGGTATTCGTTCCGGAGTAATGACCATATCCGGTTGAAGTTGTTGGTGTTGTTTCCAATACCTTTTATTGTGTTCTTTGAGAACTTTGCCAATATATCCCTCAATATCCTTTTATATTATTTATCTCCCTTTTCCTATATCTTTTTATCTTATCATCTCATAACTATTTAGCCATCCTTAAATACCGTGCATCGATGGAAAATATCATCAACGTAATACGCAGGATCGATTAAGACATCTTTGTGTCCTACGTGGTTAAATTATCATTGTTTTGTCGGACCGCACCATCATCTTAAAACTAAATTGTTGAGATAATTGTACATATTTAGTAAATTTATGTAATACAATGATCATAATCGCACATACCCCACTACTTTGAATATTAACATCTACCTAATCACAAATTACATAACTGTTAATCCCAATTATCGTTTATATCCAATAAACAATTTAATCCAAAAAGCGAGGTATTTCAATGGCATCGGGAAATATTATTAATAATATTAGTAGATTATTCAGCAAAAAACCAACAAAAATTGACATGATTGAAGTTGGTGATGAAAAACCAGAAATTGAATTTGTCCACAATAATCTATACAAAGTAAATACAGCCGGATTTGTTGAAATAATAAGTTTAGGTATGCCGGTTATTATTGATTGTTATACCAAGTGGTGCGGTCCTTGCAAAATGATAAACCCGATTTTCATAAAGCTTGCTGCAGAGTACGATGGCAGGGTCAGGTTCATTAAAATTGATCTCGATGAAAACCCAACTATCACCAGACACTTTAAAATAATGGGAGTACCAACTATTATACTGGTCAAGGACTGGATGAAAATAAATTCCATCGTAGGATATTCAGGGGAAAGGAAGATACGGCGTGCCGTAAATAAGATGCTGGAAATTGCTGGAAATTGAAATTGACCTGACATAATCATTTGGAGCATTAAATATGAGCGAACATGATGAACTGAAAGAACAAATGCATGCATGGACTGTCAGATACGCACAAAATAAAGGCTATAAACCGAATCCTGATAAAGAAATATTAGATCTTGTTATAGAAGGACTTGTCAAAAATAAAGAAAAATATGGCAAGCAATACTGTCCATGCCGGATTGTTACCGGAGATAATAAGCAGGACAAGAAAATAATATGTCCATGCATATATCACAAAGATGAGATCGAAAAAGACGGTATGTGTCATTGTACACTGTTTTTCAAGAATTGAACAAATACAATAATAGAACCGGGAAAAACTGTCCGGTTCGGATAAATATAACACATAAGGAGGGTGAGAACACTGGCAAACGCAATGGAGATATACCAGCTTCTTCCAAAAACCAATTGCAAAGAATGCGGGAAAGCTACCTGTATGGCATTTGCAGTCTCGCTTTTATCTCGTGAGCTTACAGTAAACGATTGTCCTCCTCTAAAAGAAGACAATTTTAAAAAAAACTATAACAAATTGTCAGAAATGGTCAAACCTGTCGAAGGGGCTGCAGAAACAGGAATGATCGTACATGAAGACAAATGCTTCGGATGCGGTAATTGTGTTGTAGCGTGTCCTGTCAATGTTGCAGACGATCCCCATGGCACAGGTATTGGACGGGCACCAACAAGTGACAAGGTAATCCTGCGCGTTGAAGATGGGATTGTGAAAACTTCAAATGTGCATGAATGCCGCCGTTTTGGAAAGGACAAGATACTTTGCAACGGCTGCATAGTAACATGTCCAACAGAAGCGATCGAATTTGTGTGATGTGCATGAATTTATAGAAAACTGTCTGAACCTGCCTACATGAAATATTAACAAATGGTGATCCTGTTGAATGAAAACTACCACGTATGCACCGGATGTGCATTGCTCTGTGATGATATTGAAGTTGTAATAAGCGGCAACAGGATAACCGAAGTTAAAACGGCTTGTCGGAAAGGTGTTGCGCGTATGAAAGGGTGCAGTGAGCCGATGTTACCCACAGTTGACGGACAGGAAACTAATGTCGATGATGCAATTGCCACGGCGGCAGACATACTTAAGAATGCAAAATCACCTCTGGTATTCGGACTTGGAAACTCAACCGACATAGCGCAAAAAAAGGCAATTGAACTTGCAAAGCGTATTGGTGCAATAATAGACGACACATCATCATTTTGTCAGGGTCCGATACTTGAATCTATATTCAATAACAAGATCATATCCACTACATTAGACGATGTTCGTAATAAGGCAGATGTGATCGTCTATTGGGGTGCTGACCCGTCAAATTCACATCCGCGTCATTTATCCAGATTTTCGTATTTTCCTCGTGGGCAGGAGCGCCAGCGCGGTTGGGAAGAAGACCGCACAATGGTTACTATAGATGTCAGAAAATCACACACAGCAAAGATCAGTGGGGACAAGTTCTACCAGATCCCATTGCAGGCTGATGTGGAGTTTATTGATGCACTCATTGATGCGCTTTCCGGTGAAGTCCCAAAGGTCTCTTTTGGGTTTGATACAAAACGGATACTTGAATTTGCAGGTATCCTGAAAAAAGCCAGATTCGGTGTAATATTTGTAGGTCTTGGTCTTGTATATTCTATCGATAACATGGATCCGGTGATGAAGTTGATGGATAAGTTGAATGAAATATCTAATTTTCACCTAATTCCAATGGTGGGTCACTATAATATGCGAGGATTCAACCAAAACCTGTTCAATGAAACCGGATACCTTAACCGTGTCAAGTTTGAAAAAGAAAATAGCACAAATATACGGCACGGCGCAGAGTTTTCAATTGTGGAAACACTGAAAAATAAGACCGTGGATGCCGCACTTGTGATCGGCTCTGATCCGCTCTCAAGCCTACCTCGTGTTATTGCAGAACACCTGCTTGGGATTCCGATTATTACAATAGACCCTTGTGAGACATTTACATCAAGAAAGGCAAAGGTGACAATACCGTCAGCCCTTAGTGGTGTTGAATGCGGTGGAAGTGCAGTTCGGATGGATGGCGAAGAAGTGATATTCGAATCCATAATAAAAACAAGCCGTCTTCCGGATGAAGAAATACTTACCCGCATCATGGAGGCATTATAATGGAGTTTGGAGCATTTCTTGCTACACCTGAATATAAGGTCACGATCGTTACTTACAGGGATATCTTCCAGAGTGCAATGATGGAAGAGGGACGTTTTAGTGAAGAATATACCAAACTTTCAGCTGTTATCAAGATGGATGCTGCAGACATCAAGAAACTTGGTGTTAATGAAAGGGACACAGTTGTTGTCAAGAATGATTGTGGAAAAATTGTCATCAGGGTCGAGAGTTCAGGCCATGACTCTTCACATAAGGGATTTGCATATATGCCAAACAGCCCTTGGTCGAATGCGCTGGTCAGTGCAGATACAGGCGGTAGCGGGGTGCCACGATATAAAAAGATAGAAGCTGTTGTGTCGAGTGCGAAGGGGAAGAGTGTGACCGGGATCGATTTGTTTTGATAAATGCGTGTTAACGAACTACCAAACACCCGTACACATTTAAGAGCAACACAAATCTATACAGGCTATCCCAAAACCCACTTGAATATATAGATTTTAGGCTATCAAAATAACGTGGGATGTTCAGGTTATAATCAGTTAGTTTTTGTCCACACCAGCATCACCGCTCCAACCTACTCCTCGCAGCAGCCACAATGATCGGAAGTGTAATAGTAGCATCCGCATATACCGTCACCGAACGTGCCTCCTCACCAACCTTACCCCATGAGCGTGCCTCATCAAGGGTCGCACCACTCAAACCACCGGTCTCGGGAGTGTCCATTGTCAACTGTACCGCATAATCGAACTCGTTAGGAGTAACAAGCATTGACTGGAAAATATAGTTTTTGGGAACGCCGCCCCCGATCAACATGGCACCTGCTTTTTTTGCATCGTAGCAAATGTTTATAAATTCACTCATGTCTGCAAACGCATCCACATTAAGAGGATTCACCTGCTTGTATAGCCATGCCTGAAGTCCGATCATGGAATCCTGGATTGCAGGGCAATATATAGGAACATCCATTTTAGCGGCGGTTTTGAGTATCGAATTTTTGTCGTCAAGACCATTGCCGATATGTGTCAAAAGTTCACGTATGGAGATCGTATTACTGTCAAGATCTCCAAAGATAGATTGCAGCTTATCTTCAAAATCAGTGAAATGATGTTCAGGTAAAAACACATCGTATATGCGGTTGATCTCCTCATGCTTAAGTTCAATATCATTAGTAATATCCGTACCCTTATAATGATGCAAACCAAGGGATTCCACCAGATCGTGAACCATGTTCGCACCTGTTGTTACCAGAACATCGATAAACCCATCATAAATCAGGTCTGCAATAATACTACGCATACCTGCCGGAACCATCGCACCTGCTAATCCGAAAAACTTTGTCGTGTCATCCGCCTGCATGTCGCAATAGATTTCAACAGCCTCTGCAAGCCTTCCTGCCCCGAATGCGCATCCATCAAGTTCTCTTACAAGTGAATCCACACTCATGCCTGAAGTGATCTTTGCCTGGTCTATCGGTCTTGCAAGTTTATTCGTTGTTTCATCACAGTGCATTGGCATTTCCTCTTTTATTACTTCGTTTTTAGTGATTACCGTATGTTTTTTTACAGTAAATAAAGTAATCGTATTTGTATAGCTGTGTAAATGAGTTTGTCCCATTTGAAAAAACATTGAAACAATAACCGATGCGAACGCCGTTAGGCGGCACATCTCACTGCCACCAAACTCATAGTCCATAGTCCATAGTCCACAGTCCATAGTCCACAGTCCACAGTTCATAGTTCATAGTCCACAACTCAAATATGGATTTCTCATATCTGCTAAAACGACACCGCTTAAAAACAATTTTGTTTTTCATGTCTGTGGTATGGAAACGTGCCGTTCCGCGCGCGCACGAAATCGCGCCTTTTTCATAATGAACTAGTTAAACCAACCGCTTGCCACCAAACATAAAGATTTACTATTGGTGTTCGGTTAAGTGATGAATCGTGATAAATAGCATGCATTTATCAAATTGATACAAAAGTATGGGAATGAAAAAACCAACAACATAAACAAACTTGATGTATTAATTCAAAATGTATGACAGATTGTTTTTGTCTAAAAACATGAGCAACAAGCCAATAAAACTCCTTAACCGAACACCAATGAAAGGTGTACTGACTCAGTACATATATGATTTTTTTAATAGCGGGTCAATCCATTATCGGATGTGCATTCCATCTTACCAAAGATATCGACTAACGATTTTGATTCGTATCCGCTTAAAATATAATGGTAAATTGGTATCCGCTTCAAATCTAATGGTAAATGACTATATTTTGAAATCAAAATCTGCTTTTAGCACTTGGTTTTGATAA
>JBQVMC010000054.1:0-12840 GCA_052361145.1 Methanosarcinaceae archaeon | reverse complement strand
ATGTGAAAAACAAAATTGTTTATAAGCGGTGTTGTTTTAGCAGATATGGGAAATCCATGTTTGAGTTTTGGACTGTGAAATAAGCTATGGGTTTGGTGGCAGTGGGATGTGCCGCCTAACGGCATTCGCAATGGTTTTTGTTTCAATATTTTTTAAAATAACACGAACTCATTTACAAGCTATACAAATACAAAAATTACTATAAATTAAATTATATTTGCGGAGCAGTATAACATGAAGCCCTTTTACAAAGCCATAAGCCTATGACTTTGACCTGGCTAAGCGACCCATGCACATTTTGAAAATGAAGGAAACAAAGGAAGTACAATCCAACTTCTACCCGGAGCCGAATACTTCAAAGCGTATGCGAATTTTATGTATGGTAAAGTGTAGAAATGCGCCGACCGGGATTCGAACCCGGGTTTGAGGCTTGGAAGGCCTCAGTCATAGCCACTAAACCACCAGCGCGCAAAGTGCAACCAATAGAAGTATTTTTGTGATATAATGCTTTCGGCAGGCACTTATATAAAATATACCAAACTTGATACAAAATGTGCACACATACTGCGATTTATACGGAAAATTAAAATTATACATACCAAATAATAAAAATGGTATAAATAGGTGCAGAGACATTTCGTTTTGTTCCGGAGCGGTTAGGGAACACACAGGGGGCACACCGGAAAACAAAAATCCTATGTATCCCCTGTGTTTATGTTATTTTGAAACTTTTTATTATCTTTCGGATAAATGGATCGTGGCAACAAAAATTTAACGCAAAGGGTGTAGAGAGTCCTTATTTTTCCCTTTGGTTTTCCAAACCATCACAGAATATGTTAAAAAGACCCTACAGCCACAAATACAATGTAGATAATTAGGTCGAATTAGATCCATAATGCAGGCCCACGGCGATGAATGCACAACCATATCACAATGCGTAACTCGTCCGAAGTTGCTTGATCTTATCGCGGATCTGTGCTGCTCTTTCAAACTCAAGATTTTTTGCAGCCAGGTGCATGTCAGTCTCAAGGTCAATGATGATATTGGAAATCTCTGTCTTGGACATGTTCTCTGCGATCATCATAACACCTGATGCCTCATCTCCTGCATCAATTTCCACCAACTCCTTCTGGATTTCCTTCCTGATAGTTTGCGGAACAATACCATATTTTTTATTATAATTCACCTGAAGTTCGCGCCGCCTATTTGTTTCTTTGATTGCACGTTCCATTGAACCGGTCATATTGTCGCCATACAATATCACGCGCCCCTTTGCATTTCGTGATGCTCTGCCAATGGTCTGGATAAGTGAGCGCTCAGAACGGAGAAATCCCTCTTTATCAGCATCAAGTATAGCAACAAACGCCACCTCCGGAATATCCAGTCCCTCTCGCAAAAGGTTGATGCCCACAAGAACATCAAACTCATTTTTTCGCAGGCTTCTTATGATCTGTGAACGCTCAATGGTATTGATATCCGAATGCATGTACCTGACCTTGATTCCCATTTCCAGGAGGTAATCGGTCAGATCTTCAGCCATGCGTTTTGTAAGCGTTGTTACAAGAGTACGGAAACCCTGGCCAGTAACTTTTTTAATCTCGCCGATAAGGTCATCGATCTGATTCTCCATGGGACGCACGGATATTTTCGGGTCAACAAGACCAGTCGGGCGGATGATCTGCTCAACAATATTTTTGCTTAAGCCAAGTTCATATTCGGCAGGAGTGGCAGAAATATATATCACCTGATTGATTCTCTTTTCGAATTCATCATATTTCAGGGGGCGGTTATCATATGCTGACGGCATGCGAAACCCATTATCAATAAGTGAATCCTTCCTTGCATGATCACCATTATACATGCCGCGTACCTGTGGTATGGTAGCATGGGATTCATCAATGATCATTAGGTAATCGTCAGGAAAGAAATCAATTAATGAAAATGGCGGTTCGCCGGATTTTCGTCCGTCGAAATGCCTGGAATAGTTTTCGATGCCGGAACAGTATCCAATTTCACGCATCATTTCTATGTCGAAATTTGTACGTTGCATTAGGCGCTGGGCTTCTAAGAGTTTATTCTTTTTTTTCAGATCGTTATGCTCAACTTTTAGTTCTGCTTCTATGGACTGTATTGCCTGTTCGATACGCTCTTGTGGCATAACAAAATGCCTGGCAGGATAGATTATAACCCGTTCATCCTTCTCAATCGTTTCAAGCACTTTACCTGTCAAGGGATTAAAATAAGTGATCCTGTCAATCTCATCTCCAAAAAGTTCGATGCGGATACCATGATTTTCCTGTGCCGGATATATTTCAATTGTATCTCCGCGTGAGCGGAATGTGCCCTGTGTGAAATCTATACTGTTTCGTTCGTATTGTATATTTATTAGGCTGGCAAAAAGTTGGCTATTGTTTATTTCCTCGCCCTGTGTGAGAGTGACTGACATATCCTGCCATTCTTCAGGGGAGCCGAGTCCGTAGATACAGGAGACACTTGCGACTACAATAACGTCCCTGCGTTCGATCAGTGATTTTGTTGTGGAAAGACGTAACCTATTGATCTCGTCATTGATATTTGAATCTTTTTCGATATAGGTATCAGTTGTCGGAATATATGCTTCCGGTTGGTAGTAGTCGTAGTAACTGACAAAGTATTCAACGGCATTATCGGGAAAGAAATCCCGGAATTCAGAATATAACTGGGCTGCAAGTGTCTTGTTATGTGCGATTATAAGTGTAGGTTTTTGTATGTTTTCAATAACATTTGCAATTGTGAACGTCTTGCCGGAACCGGTCACTCCTAATAACGTCTGGTGTTTCTGGTTTTCCAACAGTCCACATGTGAGATTTTTGATGGCTTTTGGCTGGTCGCCTTTTGGCTTATAACTTGATACAAGATTGAAGGGGCGCATTGCAATTGTGAATATGTATATGAGTGCCTATAAACGTATTCCTGCGGACTGGTCGCAGTTTAATGCTATATAGTAACACATGTTTGTCTTACGTTCACACGATCACGTATTCACTTGGCGGATCATATGATTTAAGAGGTGTGAATACTACTGTGGTTTCGATCAATTATAAAAATAAATGAGTTTTAGTACAGTGCGCACAGTTATTGCATTATCCCATTAGCCTCTGGGGAGGTTACGCCATCGGCAGTGGATATGGCAGGTTCGTTACATATGTATATGTACTCACGCTGTGTTCGGTTTCCGCGTCTTTGTAGGAGGTTTTTGCGGTACATGCGTGATAGGTATGTTGAAACCGTACTTAATTTTATAAAGCCATATACTCGCTCATAATGTCCCTGTATCTCCTGTGATGTGAACCACACATGCGGATATTCAAACTTTAAAAACAGTTCTAAGCGTTCGCTTATTGTGAGTGTTGTGTCGTTGATCCTGTCCCGCAATGAGATATTCGGTTGGTGAGCCGGGGTCTGTGATTGCAATGGTGCCACTGGCTGGGCAGCATATTGCTGTGGTAATGTTGGTTGGTTAATAGGAAAGACAGCCTGTTGCAATGTTTGGGGATTTATGGATTGGGTATTTGGTTTAGGATGGTATTGTACAGGCTGCGGATAATAAAAAACGGGTTGTTGTATGGGTGGGTGAGGATAATATTGCAATTGTAATTGCGGATCAGGGAATACTTGTTGTTGCATTGGTGATTGCACAGGAGGTTGTGCTATCTGCATTGCCGGTTGTTGAGTAGGTATTTCGGATGAAGGTGCGGTTGATGGGGGACTTGTGCCGTCAACACAATGCATGAAATTAGTCACGTACTCTTTCCAGTGTTTTCCATCGAATTTGGCGCTTGCCTTTTCCGTACCATCGTTCTCGAATATTTCGATCCGAACCTTCATTCACTTACCTCTTGATCAAATCCCCCTATTCCCCTCAGAAAGGTGGATCTGCAAACCAGTTCATCCCCTCAGATTCATGGTTTTTTGCTGTTTTTATACAATTATCACATGTCTGGTTGTATTTACAATAAACACGATTAATTGATAGTAAATCTGCAATTAGACGATTGTATCTTGTAATATATAAGTGTTATGATTTATTCTTGTGTCTATATGTTTTAATCGTTATTTAAGCAATAATATTAGTTATTTATTGATAAATCACATTAATATTATTGTACTATTTTTGTATTATCAAAAATATGTATATACGATCTTTCTAGATAGTTTGTATATATTCCAGTATTGATAAATTTATGGGTTTATTTAGTTAAACACTGTTCTTATCCAGTTATTTGCCATAATATATCAATTTCATGCTCTGTTTTTGATTAATACATAAATCAAAATTACAATTAAAATTAAAATTAAAATCACAATTAAAATTATTAATAAACTTGAGATTTGTAAGAAAGTTATTTACGTTTTTGATTGTATATCAGGTCTGACCTGACAAAATCCTGTGAACCAGATGCCTGCGAGGATTTACTTGTAGTATATAATTTATGGAAATATATGGCACGAGTTGATCCGAAAGTGTGGGGATTTTCTCGTATCAGTGGTTGACTTTATATTATATGTACCATATAATTGGGTTCATGTCCGATGCTAGTGCAGAATCACCGGTAGAAACAGTTAGTCCGAATACGAAATCACAGGATGGTCCAGAATTTATTGACCATAAGAATATCCATATTATGGAAAACGAGATTAAGACTCTTAGGATTCAAAATGAGGTTGTGAAAGCAAAACTCCTTGAGACGAGCATGATCGCGAATAGTTATTTGGAGGAATTAAATAAGCTCAAAGAACAACTGGATAAGTTAACCACTCCGCCGTTATTCATTGCAAGTGTGCTAGAAGTTAAAGATAATATGGCGCTTATCAGACAGCACGGCAACAACCAGGAGGTTATGACCAGGATTCCGCCAGAGTTTGAGGGTGAAGTGGATTCTGGTATGCGTGTTTGTGTGAATGCGGCATTTTCGATCATCTCGGTTATTAGTAGGGCTGCAGATGTGCGTGCCCAGGTGATGGAAGTAATTCGTTCACCAGGTGTAAGTTACAGTATGATCGGAGGTCTTGAAGATGTTGTTAATGAGGTCGTTGAGTCTGTAGAGTTACCACTTACTGAGCCGGAACTATTCGAGAATTTGGGCATTGAGCCCCCATCCGGTGTTTTGCTATATGGTGCACCAGGCACAGGAAAAACACTTATCGCAAAGGCGGTGGCATCTGAGGCAAGTGCTACATTTATACATATGTCGGGTTCAGATCTTGTCCAGAAATTTGTTGGAGAGGGTGCAAGGCTTGTTAAGGATGTGTTCCAACTGGCAAAGGACAAGGCACCATCCATTCTTTTCATTGATGAGATCGATGCTGTAGGTGGCTTGCGTACTCATGATGGCACGACCGGTTCTGCGGAGGTCAATCGTACCATGCTTCAGCTTTTGGCAGAGATGGACGGTTTTGAATCTTCCGGGGATGTGAAGGTGATTGCTGCAACAAATAGAATAGATCTACTTGACCCTGCACTCCTGCGCCCCGGTAGGTTTGATCGTGTAATAGATATTCCTTTACCGGATGAGGAGGGACGCGAGGAGATATTGAAGATACTGACCAGAAAGATAAAGATGGCTGACGATGTGGATCTTTATAAGCTCACAAAAATGACAGATGGTCTTAGCGGTGCTGATCTGAATGTTATTGTCAAGGAAGCCGGAATGTTTGTTATTCGAAGGCGTGGTGCATTTATTACTATGCAGGATCTTGAAGATGGCTTCAATAAGTTAGTAGTTAATGAGGATGTTGCATCTCCTGTCGGAATGTTCGTATAAGATAGACTCCGGTCCACTTTTGTGTATATCGAACAGCCTTGAAGCGTATACCAAAAACCTGCTCAATGGATATCCGCTTCAAATCTAAGAGTAACTGACTCTAATTTCAAAATAGATTTTGAAATCGAAAGATGCTTTTAGCACTTGATTTAGACAATCCGAATGCATTTTACCCTGATTTTTGAAATGGATACGCTCAATGCAGATTTCCATCCCCATTTAATGCACCCAGCATCTCGATGATGGAATATGATGCACGCGTTATTCCCATACTACGGTTGTCCGTATCCGTGCCAGCCAGATACAGGTTTTTAATAGGTGTCCGGATATCGGCGAATTTTCCGTGAATTGTTACAGCCGCTTTTTCAGGTATTGTTATCTGTTCATGCTTCATTTCAATATGCCTTTCAATTGGTGGCAGGGCACGGTAAATAGTGTCATACGCCCTCTTGACCACGAATTCTTCAGATTTGTTCTCATCCATCACAAACACGAATCCCACGAGCTGTTTTCCCTTTGGTGCAAGCGATTGGTCAAAATTACTTATAGGCATTGCCCAGTAGGGAGTATCTTTAAACCATATCTCCGAACCGATGTAGTTGAACTCATCCATTTTCCTGTCAAGACCTAACCATATTGTCAGGCTCTTGGTCTGGACAATTTTGCCAAGATCATCAACATATGATATTGGCAGGTCTTCAACAATATCAGGCAGGTCCTTTGCAAAACCTGTGTAGATCACAAGATCGGCATAGTGAGCCTGGTCCGTTTCTACTCCTATGACCTTCCCCTCATTTGTAAGGATACGCTTTACTTTACACTGTGTCTTTATCTCAACCGTTTCCGGAAGTGAATAAAGAACGGCATTTAACACTGCTTTTAGCCCTTTACGTGGATACCCCTGAGCCTGGGCGGTGTTACTGCTAGTTGCAAACCTGCTGATCGATGCAAGCGGGTTTGGAACAGTGCTTTTGACAAGAATTGATGATTCCAATATACCTGTCAATTTTAACCCCAACGACGTACGAAGATTGGAATGTAAGATGGACTTGAGTATAGATTCTGTATGTTGCGGCGTTTCACCCTGTCCCACAATGCTTTCAAACTGATCCTGTGTGATACTGTCGCGTATGAAACTGCTGCCGGTGAGCATTCTGTGAACAGAGGTCTCTTTCATAGATTTTCCTGATAGGAAATATGATATTGCATTAACAAAATCATATGTATCCTTTGAGAGGTTTTGCGGTAGTGAATCATACACCGATTGATTAGATAGGTCCATGCCAAAAGTTGATAGTGTAAGAGCTTTTGTAATTCCCTGGGACAGCACAAGCCTATCTTTTTTCGGAAGAATGTCATATGTGACAAAATCCTTCAAGTGCGATGGAACCTTCTGGAAACGGCCTTCTGTCCTGACATAGTAATTTCCATAATCCTCAAAGACCGGCACGTAATCAAAATAGTTATCCATCAACATCTTCAATGGCCCGACCAAAAGATGTGTGATGGCATGGGCACCGGTATCTACCTGGAAACCGTCTACCACATAACTGTTGCAATTTCCGCCTACATGCTCAGACTTTTCAAGCACCAGAACCTTTTTGCCGTGTTTTGACAGTGTAAGCGCAGCTAAAAGTCCGCTAATCCCCGCACCTACGACAATGACGTCATACTTATCCATTTATCATCACACCTTGGTTGAATATATATATATATCACTCAAATATTTCAGGCACAATGCGCCGTGCAACTTCTTCATAGGCTTTTGAGAGATCACCTTTATCAAACCTGAATATATCTTTATCAAGCGATTCTCCTGTTTCCTTATCCCAGAACCGGCAGGTATCGCATGATATCTCATCGGCAAGTAATATTTCCCCGTCTTTGCGACCAAACTCAAGTTTAAAATCAGGCAGCAATATCCCCCTCGTATCAAGATACTCACCAATTATACTGTTAATTTTGAGTGCTATATTGCGTATTTGTTCGATCTCCCCATAGGTTGAAACCCCAAGTGCAACTGCTATGTCTTCATTTAACATCGGATCGCCATACTCATCACTCTTGTAATCGAATGCTATGATAGGATTTACAAATATTGTCCCCTCTTTTACCGGATACTTTCTTGTAATTGACCCCGCAGCAATATTTCGTACAATGACCTCAAGTTTTACGATCTCAACTGCATGCACAAGCATCCCAGTATCTGATACCATTTCAATCAGGTGTGTTTTTATGCCTTTTGATTCAAGCATTTCAAATATTTTTCTTGATATCTGGGCATTGTAGTAACCTTTGTTTGTAACTTCACTTTTCTTCTTGCCATCAAATGCTGTCAAACTATCACGAAATTGTGATATAAACTTTGTCGGGTCGTCGGTCTTGTATATCGTCTTTGCTTTCCCAGAGTATAATTGTTCCATTTTCATGTGATTATTCCTCAAATTCGATGGTATTACAGTTTACTAATTGCATATGTCTTAATAAATGTATCATAGATATAGCAGACACTTTTTAATATATTCCGGATAAACGGGTCATGACAAAAAAGATTCACCGCAGAGGGGACTTATTTTTCCCTGCGTGTCTCTCGATCTCTGTGGTTTTCAAAACCATTCCAGAAGATAATATAATAATAATAATAATAATAATAATAATAATAATAATAATAATAATAATAATAATAATAATAATAATAATAATAATAAGTCTACTATAGCATCATAACGGGAATTGCCGAGCAACAAGCCAATAAAACTCCTTGACCGAACACCAATGGATTCGATTCTCATTCTCCATGTGTTCTTTGCAGTAAATGGCGCATATACTTTGATTGTACAATTTTAGTTCTTTGTAAGACATTGCATAGATTGATCCATATATTTTTGTCAATAAGAAAACAAAGTATGGTGAATGAAAACATTTAAAAATTGATATTATTTAGTATCAACACAACTAAATTTTAACGATATATGTATAAATTGAATGAATGCTGGCAAGAGATTACGATTCGCTACGTTACAGATATTAATATGTTATAGATATATACTATAAAATTAAGAACTGATCGGAATCAGTATTATTCAAATGCACTGTTTATTCAATCAAAAACATATACAAAAAGGTGACATATGTCAATTTCTGATAATTTTATTTCATGGTTCTCATTTAACATCACAAATACCCTGTTCATATTCGTAGTTGTCATAGTCACTGTAGTTGTTGCAAGAATCGTTGACCAGCTGCTAAAGACCCAGTTAAAACTGCTAAGTGGTAAAATTGACATTGATAAAACGGTTTACGGGCTTTTAAGACGCATTGCTGTTGTTTTAGTATATCTTGCAGGCATCATTATTGTAATCAGCAGCATACCGTTTCTTGAAAATATATCATTTGCCATTTTTGCAGGTGCCGGATTTGCAGGACTTGTCGTAGGTATGGCAGCCCAGAGTAGTCTTTCCAACATTATTTCTGGTGTATCATTAGCATTGTTCCGACCATTTAGAATAGGGGATATTGTAACTATTCATAATGAATATGGGGAAATATCTGACATCACTCTCGGACACACGGTGGTCACTACATGGGATAATCGCAGGCTCATCATACCAAACCATATCATAAGTGATGAGGCAATAATCAACTGGTCTATAAACGACCCCACCACACTATGGCCGCTTGATATCGGTATCGGATATGACGCCGACATTGGCCATGCACGCCGTATAATGATCGAAGAGGCTACAAATCATAAAAATGTTTTGCACCTAAACGAGGTGCGTAAACATCATCCGGAGATTGTTGGCGGTAAGGAGATAAAAGTCATTGTAACAGAACTTGGTGATTTTGCAGTGAACCTGCGCCTGACTTTCTGGGTGGCTAATCGCTCCGTGGCATTTACTACAGGATGTGATCTCATTGAATCCATAAAGAATAGATTCGATGCGGAGGGCATTGAAATACCATACCCTTATCGAACTATCGTCTACAAAAAAGACATAATGGAAAACTGATACAGAATATCAGGAGAAAAAAGGATAGCATGAAATATATTGTATTTACAGATATGGATGGAACATTGATAGATCATGATACATATTCCTACCAAGCCGCAAAACCCGCGCTTTTAGCATTAAAAGAGCAGGACATTCCGCTCATATTTTGTACCAGCAAAACGCGGGCAGAGATAGAGGTATATGTAAAAGAACTTGACCTGGCACATCCGTTCATATCAGAGAACGGGGGTGCAATATTCATTCCGCACAACTATTTTGATGTGGAATATGATTGCACTAAAGAGACAGCCGGATATGATATCATTGAACTTGGCACTGATTATGATACCTTGAGAAAAAACCTTGCCAATATCCGTATGTCTGTGGACTTTGAGATCATCGGATTCGGGGATATAGATGATGCCGGTGTCAGCGAAGATACCGGTCTTGACATAGACTCCGCCAGACTTGCAAAAATTCGTGAATATGATGAAGCATTCAGGTTAGGTAAGGGTGGGGATACCCCGGATGCAGTAAACCGTTTGATAGAACTCATAAAATCTCATGGATTAAACCATACGCGCGGGGGTAGGTACTGGCATATCATAGGTGACAATGATAAAGGAAAGGCTGTAACGATCCTATCTGAAATATACCGTAAGCAGTTTGACGATGTCAGGACAGTCGGGCTCGGGGATAGCCAGAACGATCTTCCGATGCTACAGGCTGTAGATATTCCATTGCTTGTCCAAAAGCCGGGTGGTCAGCATGATGTATCCATAACGGATGTCAGGATAAGCAAAGTCGGGGGAATCGGGCCTGTTGGCTGGAACCTTGCAATACTTGATATATTATCGTCCAAAAATTAATCAACATCTTTATGCAACTTAACACTTAATTAGTTGTAGTTATAGTTATTATAGTTATAATTATAATTATAGTTATAATCGTAGTTGTAATTGAAAAATCAAACCGACATTGCCAGATTAATAATGATAGACTGGTTATTGATAGCGATTCCAATTGTTTCTAAATGTTTGGAAATATCACCTTTTGATTGCGACTTACTTTATAACGTGATAAAGTTAAATTAAGAGCAACGGTTTAAAAGCTCATTCATAGTTAAAAAATTTTGTAACAAGGGGTAGTAAAATGATACGACTTAGTAGTCTGATGCCAAAAGCATTTTTGATGGGAATCGTAGAACTTGTGGACATGATCGGTCCGGAGAAAACAGACAAGTGGATTATGTCGATAGGTAAAAAATTGGGAGAGCGAGAAGGTCCCGGGGTAGAAGGTGCCAGGGAAAATAGTATCAATTATATGCCCATCTGTCCATTTGCCAACGAACTTATAGAGTTTATAGAAATGAATGGGGAACGCCCATCCCAATTCATGGACATTATTAAACACACAAATAAAATGAGAAATGAGTCTGACATGGGTTGGGAATTTCCGGCAATATCAAATATTTTTTGCATATTTCACCACAGTTACAGGAAGCACAGGGCTGAAATGGCAGGCAACAAAATGCTACACCTTGGTTGCATATCACCGCTTACAAAAACGGTTGTATACAATGACAAAGCAATAGAAAAAGCCGGCATGTCCAGAGACGATGTTGATAAGGTTTTGGAAAAATCCGTTTGTGTATTCAAGATCGATGATAACACGGAGTGATTCATTTGAATCAAATTGAAGCACTCAAGCTTTATGCGAACAGCATAAAGATATTGAAAACTAACCAGCATGAAAATGGAGGTTTTTATGCAAGCCCACCTGGTACAAGGTATCCTTTTATCTATCCGAGAGATCATTCCATAGATATTCTGGGTGCAATTGCCGGAGGACTTATGGATGAGGCAAAGAAAGGATTAGATTTTATCCTCAATGCCCAAAAACCTTCAGGTGAGTTCTCGCAGCGATATGATGTTGATGGAAATGATGCCAGCTATAAGGATCTGCAGATTGATGGCAATGGTCTTATCCTTTTTGCGCTTGGTAAGTATTTCGAAGCGACCGGTGGCTCATTTTTTGAAGAGATGGTTGATAAGGAGTTTGTGTTAAAACACTGGGAAACAATAAAAAAGGCTGTTGAGTTCATATTGCAAAATAAGAATGAGGAGGTCAACCTTATACACACTATCAACAGCATTCATGAGTATCCTGCATACGAACACGGATTTGAGATATATGCTAATTCAGCATGCTGTGCCGGCATTATTGCTGCTGTTAAAATGGGACATGCTCTTGATAAAGATGTGTCCGTATGGGAATCCGAAGCAGAGATAGTAAAAAATGCGATATTGACACGCATGTACAGCCCCAGAAGGCGATCTTTCATAAAATGCATTCGGGTGAAGGACAAGAACAGCAATCCAATCGGATATGATGCTTATGCCTCATCTGTGATCGATGTTGATGCTGTGGAATACTCTCCTGCATATTTTGAATTGATCGATGAGCATGATGTAAAGAATCTGGCTACTATCAAGAGGATACATGAAAACCTGTGGGATAAGGAGATCAGTGGTCTAAACCGTTATCCTGAAATGTGGGGTAGGAACAATGGCGGATATGGTCCGTGGTGCCACTTTACATGCCAGCTGGCAAACCACTATATTGCAGTTGATAACCAGGATATGGCAGAAATGTATCTTGGTTGGGTAGTTGATATGGCACACAATTACATGCTTCCGGAACACATTTCAACTATAGAAAGATTTGAGATGTGGCTGGAGGATTATACCAACGCAAAAATACTCAGGGATAGTAAATTGACGATGATCGAAAACACCCGAAACCATCCTAAATGGAAGGACGGTTTGGCATATGTGACAATTCCGCTCATATGGCCGCATGCGGAATACATAAGGGCATATGTAAATTATATGGACAAATTCCAATCACAATGAAAAGAGGCAGTAAAAGGAAACAATTATGCACGCAAAATGCGTGCATTTGGTATCCATTTCAAAAATCAGGGTAAAATGCATATTCGGATTATCAAAATCAGGTGCCTAAGCAGGCTTTTAATTTCA
>JBQVMC010000053.1:0-13123 GCA_052361145.1 Methanosarcinaceae archaeon | reverse complement strand
CAGTACTGTCTCAAACACTAATCCTACCACCGATTCAGTAACCATTTCATGGATTACTAACGAAGACAGCAAGAGTGTTATCAAGTACGGTACGACGTCCTGTAACTACACGAATGAGGAATCCGGTGGTGCATTTGTAACCTTACACAACATCCCACTAAGCGGATTGAGCGAAGAGACAACCTACTACTATATGGTTTACAGCACTGATGCCCGCGGTAATGCAGGTGAGAGCAGTGAATATAATTTCACCACAGCAGCCACCTCCAAGAACACCACTATACTAATTGGAGATGCCATAGCAGCGCCAAGCGACTGTGCGGCAACATCAATAATGGTTAATGATGTAAACGGCCTGGGTTCAGGTAGTATCAGTATTACATTTGAACCATCGGTTATTCAGGTAATTAATGTAACTTCAGGAGATGGAAATACCCTTATTGTACAGGACTGGAATGTCAACAACACAGCAGGCTTGTTGCAGATAACAGCATGGGATGTAAATGAACCGCATGATAACGATGTGATTTTGGCTATTGTTAACTTCCATGCCGTAGGAGAATATCCGGATTCAACACCACTGTCAATCAGTTCTTCAGAATTGTTCGATTATACCAGTTATGATATTATCGAACACAGTGTAACCAATGGAACATTCATTATAATTGACAATGAACCGCCGGTGATAACAAGTACAATTACCACTTCGGATGTGATCCTGAATGACAATGGCAGGTCCAGGGCGCCGGGCACGAATGTCACTGTATTGAATATAACTGCAATTGATGGTGGATCCGGTGTGGTTAACGTCACTATTGACCTCACACCTATCGGAGGTTCAGGTTATCAGGTCATGGAGAGAATAGGTAGCACAGATGCCTGGATACTAGGAATAAATGCTACTGACGGTATTAACCTGACCCATGAGCTGGTTATTACTGCAACAGACGGAGCAAACAATACAAACACTTCGACAATCGAACTGACTGTACTCTTGCGAGGAGATGTTGTTCGTAATGGAAACCTTAATTCGGCAGATGTACTATACATAGCGAAGTATCTTGTAGGTAAGGAATCAATGCCCTCGTTGATTGTAGGTGATGTATCCCCTGCAGAGGGTGATGGAAAGATAACTTCTGCTGATGCACTCTATCTTGCAAAGTATCTGGTAGGAAAGGAGACAGCACCATAAGGCATCCTAAGGGATGCCTTTTTTGCTGATGAGAATATGAAAACAATAACAATATCAATTTGTGTATTTTTTATTTTTATTATGTCAGCCCTGCCTGTGTCTGCAGAGCCGGAGGTATATTTTGGAGAAGTTGAGATAATGGATGATGGAACTAAGGTCGTACCATTGATGGTTAAGGATGTGACTAATCTGGGTTCTGGTGAAATTTATATCAAATTATCTGAAGGAATCGAGGTTACAGGTGTCACACCAGGAGATGGGAGTAATGCTCTTAATATGGTGGTTGGGGGGGATGTCAACACAGAAAACATAATAAAGATAATGGCAACAGGAACATCTCATAGCGGTGAAGTACATTTTTGTAATATTGTATATGAGGGAAGTGATTCGAATCCATTTGAAATAGATTCTGCAGAATTAATCGATTATGATGCCTACGATCAGATTCAACACACTGGAAATAATATTGAACGCAGTTCCGGAACATCCACTACTAATCCCACGGTAACAAATACCACAGATGATCCTGCCACAAGTGATGAAACAGTATCCGGGGAAAAAGCAGATGGTGAAGATGTTGTTGCCGAATCCAACGAAATCATAGATGTAAACGAAACTAACGAATCATCCGGGGAAGATAATAATGGAATTCCAGGGTTTGGATTATTGACTGGTTTACCTGTTATGTTGATTGCGATGCGACTGTTGCGTGAGAATAAATGACGAGGCTTTTAAGCCTCATTTATTTTTTTTGATATAAAATCACCAACCATTTTTTGTTTTAAAAATAATCAATTTCAGAATATATAAATAGTCTATTCACAAAAATTATTATATCTATTTTTCATTGGTTCGGAATCATAAGCATACACAGATATAACGCGAAAAGTTCAGCGAATATAACTTGTATGTAAGTTATTGAGAGGAAATACTATGTATTTACAGCATAATATTCATTAAGGTGGGAAAATAATGATGAAAAATAAAATTTATTCTATATTGGTATTGTTTTTTGTGATGGCAGAATTAACATCGGCATCAGCATTATTTTCGTATGACAACGACAAGACCGGAATAGACCAGATAATGCCAAATGACCTGACAAAAGACATTAGTATAAATATCGATCCATTTTTAGCAGCCGAGATGAAAGAAAAGCAAGATGAAAAAATTCCGGTTCTAATAGAGATGAAAAAACAGCAAAAAGGTTCGTTTGATGCCAGTAAAGCAAAATCGGTGGCAATTGAGTCACAGAGTGCACTGGCAGCATCCCTTGGGTCAATGCAGGCAGAGAATGTAAAACAACATTGGATCGTTAATATGATATCTGCAAAAGTTGCAGCACATGATATAGATGACATTGCCGCACGCCCGGATGTGAAAAAGGTCTGGCTTGATAGGGAGATCAAACTTATTGAGCCGAAATCTGCCATGTCATCCCCGGATTATGGCGATGGGCAGATAGGCGCACCACAGGTGTGGAGTATAGGATACAACGGAAACGGTATGAAAATTGCTATACTGGATACGGGTATTGATAGCACGCACCCTGACCTTGATGGGGGGAAAGTTGTTGCTGAAAACGATTTTACCGATGATTCGACAACGGATGATTTAAACGGTCATGGAACCCACTGCGCTGGAATCGCTGCCGGAAAGTTGAATACCATTACAAGCATATCCGGAGTTGCACCAGGGGCATCCCTGATCAATGCTAAGGTATTAAATAAGACCGGTACCGGATATAGCTCATGGATCATCAACGGAATAGAATGGTCAATGGATCAGGATGCCGACATACTAAGTATGAGTCTTGGTGGTTGGCAGATGGATGGAACTGCCAGTGACCCACTATGCCTGGCTGTAACCAATGCAGTTAATGACGGTTATGTTGTGGTTATTGCTGCTGTGAATGATGGTCCTGGAGATAGCACCATTGGCAGTCCGGCAGTTGCGTACGGTGCGATCGCAGTGGCAGCATCCGATATAAATAATGAAATAATGCGCTGGAGTAGTAAAGGACCCACCGGTGATGGGAGAGTTGGAATCGATGTGGCAGCACCAGGATACAATATAATATCAACAAGCGCCGGATGGGAAACAGGGGATAATACTAATACTAATTATACTGTGAAAAGCGGCACATCGATGGCATGTCCGCATGTGGCAGGTGCAGCAGCACTATTGCTGGAAGCATATCCTGACCTGACACCGAAGGAAGTCGAAGGGGTATTGATGAATGCCGCAGATGATGTGGGCTATGGAATTCCGGAGCAGGGTGCCGGACGATTGAATGTGACAGCAGCATACCATGCATTGGCAAACGGCACACTGGTGAATGATCCGCAGTGGTTTGTGGGAAGAGTGCACCAGGGAAATTATACGAATACCTTCACTGCATACAATCAAAATGATTCTGCTGTGGATGTGAATATAACCGGTTCGAGCGGTGATGCAGGAGATTGGATAACGCTGGATACTGCAAATTTATCGGTTTTAGCAAATGGTGCTAACACATTTAGTGTAACGATGAATGTAACCAACACAGTCCCGGGCATATACAGTGGCAGCATAACGGTAAGTGATGGCCGGAGTAATATAACGATACCTATTTCTGTTAATGTGATGCTGATGTTGGAAAATACTACTATTGATCATATAACAGGCTATGTTGATGATGATAGTGGTAGCGGCAAGTTTTTCCCGGAAGGGGATTGGGCATACTATACTCTTGATGTTAAAAACGGGATTACCAACTTAAACCTGAGTTTGAACTGGAAAGATCCTGATAATGACCTGGATATTTACCTATTTGATCCGAATGCCGGACTGATAGGAGAATCATTTACACGTGACGTGCCTGAAGTGATCTCAGTTGATAATCCTTCAATTGGAATCTGGACTGTTGCAATCCGGGCATATGAACTCGCAACCACCGATGAGTCATACAATCTAACGATCGATACAACCGGGGAGAATATAGGGAAAATTACAGATATCACAGTGACTCCTTTGGATGTTGAGAGTTTCGATAATTTAACCTTTGGAGTTAACTTTATGAATACAGGGACTGGCTCCATCACTACAAACGGTACAATTGATGTATACCACATTGGTGAATACGGTAGAATATTGGAGGATGAACTGCCTATATCCTTAAAATCGGCAAATGCAGGTGAATCTATAAACTGGATCATAGAATGGACAGCATCCCTTATGACGGGGAATTATGAAGCAACTGCTATGTTATATTACGATGATGAAGTTATAACCGAAAAAACAGAATCATTTAATGTCATTGATAAGACACTTCCAATTTCAAATCATCCTGCAGGCGTTGAATTTACCGAAAACACCACCGCAAATTTCACGCATTGGAATCTCTCTGATTGGCATCCGGGTTACTACAGGGTACTTAGGAATGGCACGCAAATTGTATCCGAAACGCCATGGTATGATAGGGAAAACATCACAGTTCTAGTAGATACTAACATCGGTACCGGTGATTTCAACTATACCATACAGTACAACGATTCCTCTAATAACTATGGCATACCTGATACTGTCATAATCACAATCACCAAAGATATCATTCAGCCGTATGCATCAGGTGAAATACCGGCAAATGGCTCGTTTGTTTCGAACACCACACCTCTTATTAGCGTAAACATCACGGACAATGCATCAGGCGTTGACGTAAGCAGCATCGTGATGACTGTTGACGGAAACATTGTTGATGTTACAAGTACCAGTACCAGTACATCGATGCCCGGAAGTTATACGGTATCCAATCTCACAACAGCGTTGTTTACACATGCACAAATTGTAAACATCACAGTAAACGCCACTGACAACAATAGCAATCCCATGAATTACAATTGGTCGTTCAACATCGATAACGTCACGCCAACGATCAACATAACCTCGCCGTTAGATGGTGATTCCACAACTGAAAGTTCGATTATAGTCAGAGGTTGTGTAAACGGCACCGGCTCAACGCCGATGGTTATAGTTAACGGGATTGAAGCACCAATTACGCTAACAAACTTCAGCGGTACCTTTATCGCAAATGTTCCTTTGTCCCCGAATACAAATATAATCCATGCAAGTGTCACTGATGCTGCCGGAAACTCCAATACAACGTCAATTAAAGTTACACGAACTTCCTCACAATCAAGCGGTGGTGGGGGTGGTGGAGGCGGATCCAGTGGAGAAACGTATGCAAATATAGAATTTAAGGATGCTGCACGTGTCTACATCAACAAAGACTCACAAATATCATTTACTTTCGATGAACCCGAAAATGACATCCTGTATGTAAAGTACAAAGCACTTACAAACGCAGGGTACATCAGCACAGTTATTGAGGTACTAAAAGACACATCCGTATTTGCCAAAGAGGCACCTTACGGTACCGTTTATAGGAATGGGAACATATGGGTTGGCAAGTACGGTTATGCCACAGGAAACAACATTGAGGATCCTGTTGTCGGGTTCAAGGTCAAGAAAAAATGGATCAAAGACAATGATATTGAGGATAATTCTATCAAATTAAACCGCTATCATGAAGATACGTGGACTGCGCTGTTCACTGCAAAGACAGGTGAAAATGCTACGTATGTGTATTTTGAATCGAAAACACCAGGCTTTTCACCTTTTGCCATAACAGGCTACAAGAAGTCGATCCCAATACAAACACCAACGCCTGCCGCGTCGTCTGAAGAGATAAACAAAGAGCAAAACAAAGTACTTACTACCGCATCGCCTGAAGAGACAAATAAGGAGCAAAACGAAGTACCGACTACCACGACCACACCAGTACCCGAAGTAGAAGCACCTCCACCAAAGACGATATCTTGGTGGGTGTCTTTCCTGATAGTCGCGCTCATCATACTGGTCGTTGCGGGTGTGTACATGTATTTGCGAAAACAGCAAAGTTAATATCAAGCAGCTGCTCATTATCCGCAGGAGAAACTACAGTTGAGCAGCATCACAGTACTTGGGATCGAAGGCACCGCATGGAACTTTAGTGCCGCTATAGTGAATGAAGCCGACGTCATCGCAGAGGTAACAGAGACCTATCGTCCGCAAACCGGCGGCATACATCCCCGGGAGGCAGCACAGCACCATGCAAAGTATGCCTCACAGGTGATACGCAAGCTTCTTGGTGAAGCAGATCAATTCGGCGTGGATGCCGGTGACATTGATGCAATCGCTTTTTCACAGGGTCCGGGGCTTGGACCGTGTCTTCGCACCGTTGCGACCGCAGCCAGAATGCTTGCAATTTCCCTTAATGTGCCCTTGGTCGGAGTCAACCACTGTATAGCACATATAGAGGTAGGGAAATGGAAAACACCGGCGTTAGATCCTGTTGTACTATATGTCAGCGGTGCCAACTCACAGGTACTTGCATACCGGATGGGGAAATACCGCGTATTCGGGGAAACACTTGATATCGGAATCGGGAATGCGTTTGATAAATTTGCACGTAGTGCAGGATTGAGTCATCCAGGCGGTCCGAAAATAGAAGAATACGCAAAAAATGCAGCAGGGTACATCCCCCTACCCTATGTGGTTAAGGGTATGGATTTCTCATTTTCCGGACTTTCTACCGCAGCAACAGGTGCACTCAGACATGCATCGCTTGAAGATGTATGTTACTCTTTTCAGGAGACTGCCTTTGCAATGATTGTGGAAGTGACAGAGCGTGCACTTGCACATACCGGCAAGAATGAAGTTCTCTTAGCAGGCGGGGTGGGTGCCAACATGCGCCTGCGGGAAATGCTCGATATAATGTGTGATGATCGCGGTGCATCATTCTACGTGCCTGATAAACGGTTTATGGGTGATAACGGTGCCATGATCGCATATCTCGGACTTCTTATGCTCAAATCCGGCACTGTTACTGATATGGGCAGGTCACATATTAATCCGAATTTCAGAACGGACGATGTTGAAGTTACATGGATTGGCGGAAGTGTTTGTGAAAATATTGAAAATACAGCAGGAGCAAAATAGGTGTATCTTGTAAGTGGCGCAGAAGCAACAATTCATCTTGAAGATGGTGTAATTGTCAAAGAGCGTGTACCAAAACGCTATCGCCTTTTGGAACTGGATGAGAGGATACGCAAAGAGCGAACACGGGCAGAGGCGCGCCTGATATCAGAAGCAAGGCGCATAGGGGTTCTGACACCCATCATATATGATGTCAACGAATCAACTATCAAAATGGAATACATTGAAGGCAAGCCGGTCAAAAACGTAATGTCCCCCAGGTTGAGCGAACGTGTGGGGGAAATTGTAGGACGGCTTCATAGCGGTGGTATCATACATGGGGACCTGACTACATCCAACATGATACTCCTAAACGATAAGATATACCTGATAGATTTTGGGCTCGCATTTGTTAGCACGATCGTGGAATCACAGGGTGTGGATGTACATGTACTGTTCCGGACATTTGAGAGTACTCATAAAAATCATGAAAAACTTATCGAATCATTCTGCAAAGGATACAGGAAAACATTTAAGGATGCTGATGAAGTCATAAAACGTGTCAAAGAGATTGAGAAAAGAGGTAGGTATGCGTAAGATCGTATTTATTACAGGAAACAAAGGGAAACTTAAGGAAGCGAAAGATATCCTTGTAGAAAAAAATATAGAAGTCATCCAAAACGACCATGGTTATCCCGAACTTCAGGAAGATGAACTCGAACCAATTGCAGCATACGGTGCTAAATGGGCTGCCGAAGAATTGAAGATACCGGTCATGGTGGATGATTCCGGATTGTTCATATATGCATTGAACGGATTCCCTGGCCCGTACTCTGCGTTTGTGGAAGAGAATCTGGGTAACCCGAAAGTCTTGAAGTTAATGGAGGATGAGATCGACAGGCGTGCTACATTCAGATCCGTGATCGGATATTGTGAACCGGGCGGTGAGTCTGTTGTGTTTAGCGGAACTGTTGATGGCAACATAGCATACGAAGAGCGAGGCAATGGCGGTTTCGGGTACGATCCCATATTTGAGTATGAGGGGGAGACGTTCGGTGAACTTGGTGATGTGGAGAAAAACAAGATATCCCACCGCCGCAGGGCACTGGACAAATTCTTCGAATGGCTTGATTGAACAATATAGTGCAGTAGGGTGTGGTTCAAATTAAGAGTTCAGGCAGAATGCGCGCTTTTTTGAACGACACGCGCGGAGTGGATACTATTCCTTTAAAATTTGTTGTGTATCTTACACTCACGGGTGCTTTGATGACACTTATGGCAATATCATGGGGGAATGTCATGCCAATTATAAATGGTGCGGATGTTGATGAGCAGATCTCACATGCTACACTCAAAATCACATCGATCCGGCAGGGTGCGATGCGGAATATATTGGATCTGCAAAGTGCTGGTGGTTCTATGTGCATCATTGAATTTTCCCTGCCTGATGATGTGAGATTTGTTGCATTCGGAGTGGATCCCGACCCTGACACTAATGGGGATCTTACGGACTCAAAGTGGGTGGTTGAGGACAATACTATCGTGTACCAGTACACAAACGGTGTTAAAAAGCGCGTGTTTTTAAAAGGGGAATCAATTCAATTCAGGAATGGGGTACAGGATTCAAACGGTAAGTGGAGCCTTGATACAAGTCTTGATGTTACAAACGGTCATGACAGGGGAGTTGTACTCGAAGGACCCGTCAGCGGTGAATTTATTTTTGAAATGGTGTTTGGTGTTGATCGATACATACTCTCTCATTTTTAGATATGGGTGAGTGGATCGTTGCGATGTTTAAAAAGTACAATATGGATCCAGTGTGTTATCTTATATGGATATATTGTTCGTAGATACTGTAATGGGAATATTATTAATTGTGTCCCAATGATGTTTTACTAATAAGCTCCAAACCGCTTCCAGGCAACTTCCTCAGCTATTCTGGTAACATCCTTGAGCGGTACTCCACACATATTAGCCACTCTTTTACAATCCTCGAACTCAGCCGAGATATTGAGCAGCGCGCCATGTGTATCCTGCGCGATCTTGACCGCTACCTCATACTCATGTTCTCCTATCGTTATCTTGACACTGTCCATGCGCCGATCTGCGATCAATCGATGGCGCGTAGGAATTACACGAACTCCCAACGAGCCGGTTTCAGTAATGATCTTGCGCGCAAGTCTAAAAGTATCATGCGATTTTGCAATGACATGAATAATATGCCCAGGCCTGCCTTTTTTCATTGTTGCAGGCGTTATAGTTACATCTCGCGCCCCCATTTCAAGCATCTGCTCGATCAGGTTTCCAAGAACCTCACCGGTGACATCATCCACATTGGTCTCAAGCACCTCAATATCATCCTGTACCAGTAAATCATTTACACCAGCCAGAACCGTGCGCAACACATTCGGATGCGGCGTGTCCGCATCCCCTGCACCGTAACCTATGCGAATTGGTATGGACTGGGGAAATGAATCAATAGCAGTTGAAAAATATGAAAGCAACGCTGCACCTGTGGGAGTTAGCAATTCACGCTGGACTGCGCCGCCTTTGAATAACATTTTGCCGGCGCACAATATCTCAAGAGTTGCAGGTGCAGGAACCGGTAATGTGCCGTGTGCCGATTCTACAAAGCCGCTGCCTGTTATAATTGGTGTACAGTATATCTTATCCCACTCAAGTTCATTGATCGCAGTACATGCACCTACAACATCAGCGATCGCATCATTCTGTCCGATTTCGTGGAAATGTATATTCTCAAGAGTCTGCCCGTGAACCTTTGATTCTGCATCTGCCATCAAGGAAAAAACCGCAAGTACATCCTTTTCCACCTTTTCTGGCAGGGATGCTGACCTGATATCATCTAACAGTTCAAGATACCCGCGGGAATATTCTTTTCCAGACTTGATATCGGCATCAGCATTAACGTTAACGTTAACATTAACGTTAACATTAGTAGCAGCAATACCGCGTTTTATAACCCGGTTTACCGAGACTGAAACATTGGCTGCCGATTCCATTGCCTCACACACTGTGAATGCATCTACACCAAGATCGATCAGGCTTGCAATAATCATATCTCCCGAAGCGCCTGAAAAAGTGTCAAAAAACAACGATTGCATTAAAAATCACTATCAACCAATAAATTTTAAACCATATAGTTTTTATGTATTGGACTGAATATAAGCGTCAGTTAATTATATTAAAAAAAATCACAAACATGATTGTTTTCCGGGATGAACTCGATGAATGAAATACAAATAAAAGTTGAAAAAGCACACCCGAGCGACCTAGCACGTGGCATAATACGCCTTGATCCAAATACACTTTTAAGCACTCAAACTTCACCTGGCGACATTGTCGAAATTGTTGGAAAGAAACGAACGGCTGCAAAAGTCTGGAGAGCAGATCGCCAGGACTGGGGACAGGGTTTTGTCCGAATTGATAGTTTCACAAGACGAAATGCAGGTGTCAGTATCGGTGATCGTATCATGATCAAAAAAACCGAGGTTATTCCTGCAAAGCGGATATTGCTGGCCCTACCGGAAAACGTGCCAATTGAATTTAATGAGAATTCAGGCAAGGTCATAAAACATAACATCCTTAAACGTCCCATTACCAATGGTGATGAAATTCCAATAATCAGTTCGATAACCCAATCAATGGTGGGTCCTATGGCAAGTGGCCAGGCAATCCCATTGATTGCGATCGAAACCGAACCGGAAGAAGGGGTACTGATCATAAACGAGATGACGCAGGTAGAACTTCGTCAAAAACCTGTTACAGGATATGAAACTGCTGCAAGGGGGATTACTTATGAGGATATCGGAGGGCTCGGGGATGAGATCCAGCGTGTTCGTGAGATGATCGAACTGCCGCTAAAACATCCTGAGATATTCCATCGCCTGAACATCGAACCTCCAAAAGGAATTATCTTATATGGTCCGCCAGGCACTGGAAAAACACTGATCGCAAAGGCTGTTGCAAATGAGTCGGGTGCAAATTTCCTTTACATTGCAGGACCCGAGATCATGGGGAAATATTACGGTGAAAGTGAAGAGCGTATCCGTAATTTGTTCGAAGAAGCTGCAGAGAATGCACCTTCTATTATTTTCATAGATGAGATCGATTCAATAGCACCAAAACGGGAAAATGTTACAGGTGAAGTGGAACGCAGGATTGTTGCCCAACTTTTATCCATGCTTGACGGACTGGTCGGGCGCGGGCAAGTTATTGTTATTGGTGCAACAAATCGCATTGATTCTATTGATCCCGCACTTCGCAGACCCGGCAGGTTTGACCGGGAAATTGAGATAGGGGTTCCGGATCACAATGACCGTCATGAGATACTGCAAATACACACCAGGGGAATGCCTCTTGTAGAGGAAGAAGTTAACCTTGAATATCTCTCAAAACACACACAGGGTTTTGTAGGTGCTGACCTGTTGTCACTGGTACAGGAAGCAGCCATGCACTCCATCCGGAGATTCCTGCCGGATTTCGATCTGGATGAAGATATTCCACAGGAAAAATTGGATGAGATTGTCATATCTGCCATGGATTTTGAGGGTGCGCTGCGGGAGATCGAACCGTCTGCTATGCGGGAAGTGCTGGTTGATATCCCGTCTGTCAATTGGACTGATGTTGGCGGGCTTGATAAAGTTAAACAGGAAATCATAGAGGCTGTTGAATGGCCAATAAATAATCCTGAAAAATTTGTTGAGATGGGGATCAAACCTCCAAAAGGCATATTGCTATTTGGTCCCCCTGGTACCGGGAAAACACTGGCTGCACAGGCTGTTGCAAACGAATCGGGTGCAAATTTCATTAGCATTAAAGGTCCCCAGATGTTGTCTAAATGGGTGGGAGAATCGGAAAAAGCGATTCGTGAAACGTTTAAGAAAGCCAGGCAGGTGTCCCCATGTATAATATTTTTTGATGAGATCGATTCCATAGCACCAATGCGCAGCGTGACGTCAGGGGACGGAAAGGTGTCTGAGCGGGTTGTGAACCAACTATTGACTGAACTTGACGGGCTTGAAACATTAAAAGATATAGTTGTAATCGCTGCAACCAACCGACCGGATATTATTGATCCTGCACTTTTGCGTTCCGGGCGTTTTGATCGGCTGGTGCTTGTGGGTCCACCGACACTTCAGGGAAGGATTAAAATATTTAATATCCATATAAAGGATATTCCACTTGCGGATGATGTCAATATTGAAATTCTTGCCGGCATGACTGAAGGGTATGTTGGTGCTGATATTGAATCCGTGTGCAGGGAAGCGGTTATGCTTGCACTTCGAAGCGACTTTGAAACCAATATTATATCTATGATACATTTCAAGGATGCACTCAAAAAAGTGAGACCAACGATATCGGAAAATATGGTTGAGTATTATGAGAAGATGCAAGACCTGTTCAAAGGCGGTATACAGAGCGCAGAACCAAGTTCTTATATAGGATATAGGTAAAGGACTAATAATTATAATTTATGGAGTGATGAATATGTCAAAAGTGTTTGCAAAAAACCTATCAAGCAAGCAGGTCATGGCTACGGATGGGACTGAACTGGGTGTATTGTTCAATATGGTAATGGATGTAAAAACTGGTAACCTGGTTAATTTACTTGTAAAACCTGACCTGGCACTCGATACATCAAAGTACCAAACTGATGAACAATACATAATCCTGCCATTTGAAGCCGTGCGTGCGATGAAGGATTATATTGTCGTGGACAAAGCGCTTGCAAAAGGACTGACTGCGGAAGTTACGGAACCAACTGCATAATAAGTTGAAGTGTAATTATTCAGCCATCCTTAATACCGGATGACGATAGCGAAAATCTATCTATTCATTTATTTGTTTATTTATTTATTTCGATGGTGATACATTATTTAGTTTTTGATACTGAGTTTATGTCTATCGATTTTAAAG
>JBQVMC010000052.1:0-13127 GCA_052361145.1 Methanosarcinaceae archaeon | reverse complement strand
CTGAAATCGAAGGCCTGCTTGGCCACTTGATTTTGAAATCCAGATATGCATTTTACCATCCTTTTTGAAGAGGATACAGATTTTCTCTCATTTTCTGATGAAATGTCGAGAGCTTTCTTTTTCGGGACGGAAAATTTAGGCTTACCCTGTTCTCCTTTTAACTGGTTAAGTTCATCTCGGGTTTTTTGCAGTTCTGCTTTTAATGCTTGATTTTCTTCATTTAATATCTCTATTATTTGAAGAAGGAGACGAAATGCTTCTGCTTGCGTTTTGTCTGAAATGTCTTCGGGTTGGATTTTTAATGATTCTAAAATTTGTGATATTTCAGATTTATTCATATAAATACTGTAATAATTCTCATTTTATATATATATATATATTTCTATTGGCATAATGGCTATTGCTTTATTTTTACTCGAAAAAAGTACATATTGCCAAAGATTCCGTAAAAATATATATTCCTATTTACCATGCTTTTTGAAGAGGATACAAAAAATGATTCACCGCAGAGGGGACTTATTTTTCTCTGCGTGCCTATGCGTGCCTATGCGGTTTTCAAAACCATTCCAGAAGATAATAAAAAGTCTCTATGGAAAAAACCAAAATAATGATATGATGATAACAAGATTTGTCTTTGTCTTCGTCTTCATGTCCCTTTCCGTAATCAACCAACAAATCCAAAAAACCGATTTGTTTTTAAGCATTTACACCATACCACGCTACATATTTAAATAGTAATAAACCCAAACCGATTTTACAGGAACCAGGTACTAGATGAGTGATATTTTGCGAAGAGGTCGGCTTGCAACCGCGCCCGATGAAGAGATCATAAAGTTCATATCCTCAATGGATGCAGACAAATGGATATTCGAAGCAGACATTGCAGTTGACCTGGCACACACAGTGATGCTAAAAGAACAGGGCATAATAGGGATGTGCGATTGTGCCGGCATACTTGAAGGACTCCTCAAGATCAGGGACGGGGGGATCGATAAACTCGATCACACCTATGAAGACATACACATCTCGCTTGAATCACGACTTATCGACCTCATAGGTGAAGATGTAGGTGGCAGGATGCACTCAGGACGCTCCCGAAATGATGAAGTTGCTACATGCATCAGGCTTGTGCTTCGTGACGAATTGCTCGGGCTGATGAGCGATCTTGTGCTTCTCCGGGAATCATTGTACAGCACCGCAGACAAGAATATCGATACGCTCATGCCAGGTTTCACTCACCTGCAGCATGCCCAGCCAACAACTCTTGCACATCACCTCATCGCACACGCAAACGCATTCGGTCGTGATTTTGATCGTACCCTTAGTGCTCTTTTGCGAGTGAACCTGAGCCCACTTGGTGCCGCAGCATTTGCTTCCACCGGTTTTAACATCGATCGCACACGCACACAATCATTACTTGGATTTGATCACCTCATGGAAAACTCAATGGATGCTGTAAGCAGTCGCGATTTCCTGATCGAATCCGCGAGCGTGCTTGCAAATGTTATGATAAACCTGAGTAAAATAGCAGAAGAGATCGTAATATGGTCAACATCAGAATTCGATTTCATAGAACTGGATGACAGGTATGCATCAACCTCATCTATTATGCCACAGAAGAAAAACCCCGACACTGCCGAACTTGTACGGGGAAAAAGCGGAGTGGTGATCGGTTCACTCATGTCGCTCCTGTCAATTTGTAAATCCTTGCCGCTCAGTTATAACCGTGATTTGCAGGAAGCCACACCAAACATCTGGCGATCAATTGAAACAACGCGTGCTGCT
Organism: Methanosarcinaceae archaeon; assembly: GCA_052361145.1. Lineage (GTDB taxonomy): Archaea > Halobacteriota > Methanosarcinia > Methanosarcinales > Methanosarcinaceae > Methanovorans. The sequence goes on along the minus strand of JBQVMC010000052.1, from coordinate 11,342 downwards.
GTTCGCATTATGGCAGGCATGGTCGGGACAGTGAAAGTGAACTCCGATGTGATGGCAAGACAGTCGGTTACAGGTTTTACTACTGCGACCGAACTTGCAGATACACTGGTGAGAGTAACAGGTGTGCCATTTCGGACAGCGCACCGGATCGTAGGCGTGCTAGCATGCGGTAATGGCAAACCGACATCCGGCGAGATCGATGCCGTAGCGCATAGTGTGATTGGCGAAAGCCTGAGCGGACGCGGGTTAACCGAAGCGATGATACATGAGGCCCTTGACCCGATGTCAAATATTAATAAACGCACAGTCACAGGCGGACCTGCACCTGATGAGGTGCGTAAGTCACTGAATAGATACAGGGTCAAACTGGGTAAAGATGAACAGGAACTTAAACACCTGAACAAGCGGATCGACGATTCCATGAGCGGCTTGCTGGGGATTGTTGATGAGTATATTCATAATAGGGATAAAACGGAAAAGGTGTGATCATGAACTTTGGACAAGGCGACAGGATACGTATTGAAAAAGACGGCAAGGTGTATGAAGGCATTGTGATGCCAGGCATTACCGAACATATTGTGCTTAAAATGGATAGCGGATACAATGCAGGTATCAGTCCGGAAGGCGCAAAAATATCAATCATTGAGAAAAAACAGGAAGCAATTCCGTCTACATCAAATGCAGGAGAGCAGGAAGTGATAAAAAAAGGCTCCGGTAAACTCCCTAATATTTCCATTCTCTCAACAGGTGGCACTATTGCGAGCAAGATCGATTACAGGACCGGCGCGGTAAATGCACAATTCTCGGCAGGTGATATCCTAAATACGATACCCGAACTGAAGGATATTGCTGATTTTAGCGGGAAAGTTGTTTATAACATCCTGTCCGAAAACATGAAAGCGGAGTATTGGATTGAACTTGCCCGCACAGTTGTCGAAGAAATCAAGAACGGTGCGGATGGCATAATCATTGCGCACGGCACGGATACCATGATGTACTCTGCCGCTGCACTGTCATTTATGATTGAGACGCCTGTGCCGATAGTCTTTGTAGGTTCCCAGCGAAGCGCAGACAGGCCAAGCAGTGACAATGCCATGAATGCTATATGTGCAGCCGTTGTGGCTGTCAGCGATATTGCAGAAGTGTGTGTGGTGATGCATGGTACCCAATCTGACGATCAATGCGTAATCCATCGTGGCACAAAGGTGCGTAAAATGCATACATCAAGAAGGGATGCATTCAAGTCAATAAATTCAGAACCCATAGGAACTGTTGATTATGCTACTCGCAAGATAGTAGCAGACGGTGATTATACCAAACGCAGCAGATGTGCGTTAAAGTTATATGAAGGATTTGAACCAAAATGTGCACTTGTCAAATTCACACCAGGTGCAAGTCCGGACATATTAGCATATTATATTGATGCGGGTTATCGCGGAATTGTCATTGAAGGTACAGGACTTGGTCATGTCTCATCTGACTGGTTGCCGGTAATTGGGTATGCAGGGGATTTGAAAATACCGGTTGTCATGACATCACAGTGCTTAAATGGCAGGGTATGTGACAGGGTTTACGATACCGGTCGTGACATCTTAAAAGCCGGTGTTATTGAAGGAGAAGATATGCTGCCGGAAGTTGCCCTGGTCAAACTTATGTGGGCACTCGGGCAATCACAGGATTTTGATACTGTTTGTGGTATTATGAGAGAGGACTCTCGGTTTAGTCCGTAATATTCTGGTAATAATCGTTATATGCCGTGTGGTTCCGATTTTATCGAAAATATTATAGTGATGTGAAATTAAGTAAATCTACATTCAAAAGGGACTGGATACACAGAATAAAACATCAGGAACCGATTGTGATTATGAAATTTGGCCGTAAAAAGAAGAGTTTGATGATGAAATTGGAAATTCTACAACCGTATTTTTGTATCCGCTTCAAATCTAATGGTAAATGACTATATTTCGAAATCAAAATCTGCTTTTAGCACTTGGTTTTGATAATCCGAATATGAATTTTACCCTGCTTTTTGAAGTGGATACGTATTTTTAGTGTATTGGGAATAAAACGATGTGGAACAAGATTGGTAGGAATCGGTAAAAAGTAGTTCACGACTGTGGGTCGAGTCACATCCCGACTTTATACACACGATCATAACTTTTTACACAATCGTCACTTTCTACACAACCAGTCAAACCCAAACTTTGGTCCCCACACCCAATTCACAAAAACCGTATCCCTCTCGGCATCTCCCCAACCCTCCTCCGAAACTCCTCCGGCCAGTTCTCCGGATCAAGCCCCTTCTGCGCCAAAAACGCAGATGCCCAGCGCTCAAGCCCGACACCTGAACAACCAGACCACAGTTCCTCGCCGGATTGGCATTTAACATTAAAACCTGATGGATACTTGTTCCCATTAACGCTCACGTTCTGGAACTCAAGCCACTCGCCCCCTTCTCCACGATATGGCAGGGATGCTTCATAATCAATGGTCCCGATCTCGCCCTGTTCCGATATCCCTTCAAGACCTTCCTGTGCCATGAACCACGGTGTGACCCATGCCTTCCGCCATTCAAGTTCAAGAATATTATTGAAGATGTGCAGATATTTCTCCTGTAGTTCCTTTGAATGTGCCAAAACCTGCTCAGGAGTACCTGCCCAGACTATTTCAACCCGATGGAACTCATCCACGCGCTCCATACCGTGAATGCCACCGCTCTCATACCTGTGTGACGTACCCGAGCGGTCGAAAACCTTGATTGGGAACTCATCCGTCGGTATGGTCTCGCCCTGTAGATATGGCCAGAACGGCGGACACTGCGCATAACACATTCCACCGATCGGGTCACCGATCTTCTCCCTGATCATCGCTGTCGGCACTTCATGTGTTACCTTATAGTAATCAGAAACCTCCTCCCAGTATTTCGGATCTCTTGTCTTTGGCGGGCATACATAATATATCTCAGGATAAACACCCTTCGCATGACCGGATTTCTCCCAGACTTCCCACGGAACAAGTTTTGGAAATATCATCTCATTATACCCGAGAGGCTCAAGAAGTTCATCGATCACAATTTTCTCAAAAGTCCTGAACATTCTCGTGGACTGTGCACCATGTATCCATTGTCCACGGCTTGCACCACGTTTGATCCAGCCCTGTTTCATCATTTCCTTTGTCGGATCACCGAAAAAAACATGTTCCTTTTTCTCGCTCTCCCACAATATTTCCCAGTGTTCACCCTTTCCACCATAATCCTGTGCAGCGATCTTATCTTCCATCAGTGTTAGTATCCTGTCAGGCACACGCTTTTCCAGCTCGGCTTCGCCAACATCCAGAGTAAGCGTGATAACCCCATCATCATATGCAATACTGCTAACATAAGGAATCTTAAGTTCCCCAAGAGGTTTTTCAGATGGCAGTTCAATGATGTATGACTCAACATCAATACCCCGAACTCCGATCTTGAATTCCTTACCGAGTTTTGCAGCAAGCGGTTTTCGAACACGAAGCAGCGCATCGTGCACACGTACATGCTTGCCTGATCTAACAGTAAAATTTATCCGGTTCCCATCAATACCCCACTCAACAATACGTGCACCATTTCCTTCAGGTGCACCTTTTGTAAGTATGGTCGCATTCGCTTCGGTGAAATAAGCTCCAATAACATTTTTAGCAGGGGCTGCATCGGCACTTGTCTTAAATGAACCTTTTAAAGTAAACTGCAATTCCATGTATTATTCCTCATGTGTTATTATTTTTAAAATCAAAATATTCCAATCTGTTTTTAAAACCTGTACGTCAAATCATATAATTCAATATCTTGGATATCATCTTCACGATTCAATTCATTTACAGTATATCTAATAATATTACCAAGTTGATTGGGATCATTAATGTTTGTAATACCGATATCATCAATGATATCATTTAATTTGTTTAAACGCATGTTTAATACCATTTAAATCATTCGCTTCACTCAACTTCCGGATGTTTTTCATTTTTATTCATGTTTAAAAACCCCACCAAAGTTCAATGATGTTTGTTCAGCGATTTTTTAACATCGCCGTAATCCATCGCAGGCAGCACATTCAAAACAGAACGAAAATATATATATATTGGTCGGATGAACCTGAATTGGATGACATATACAAAATATGTACCACCAGTACTTTCGAATAGCCACACTTCCGATCAGTTTTTTTGTTTTGTCCTTTCATCAAATCCAACAAATAGAATATTTATTCCATGTAAATCATTCTCACCAATGAAACTGGCGTAAAAGTGGTGAAACTGGATATTCTGGGTTCAGCTTATCAATATGATCTTTGTACTTATTTTTGATGAGCACAATGCGCTCTTGCGTAGTGTTGGTGTGTGTGTGGGTGTGTTTTCGAATTGGATTTTGTTCTGCTAAAACCCAATCTTGCGCCCGCTTTTACTTGACTCCAGCGCCGCTTCTGCCATCCTCACAGCGCGCAGGCCTATCTTGCCATCCGAGATCGGTAGCAACCTGTTGTTGACGCACCGGATGAAATGGTGAAGTTCTTCTTTTAACGGCTCAGCATAAGGAATGGGTATTGTGTACGAGCCCTCGTTCTCGACACTAAATGCAGTCTTACCGTCAAAATCCTGTTCTGCAATGCGGATATCAAATATTTCGAGTTCCTGTGGTTTTAGATAATCTATTTTTGCAGTCTTCTCTGAACCCACAACCACAAGGTCGCGCTGTTTTCCGTATGCAGGCATAATCCAACTTTCAAATGCATAGGCTTTTATGCCGTCGAAATCCATGATGATCATGGCAGTTTCCTCAATGTCAGGCTGGAGAATAGAATTTGCGGTTGTGTGAATGCTATCAGGATAATCCTTATCCATCAAGTAGCAGAATATGTCAACTTCATGGATACCGAGTGCGTAGATCACGCCCATGTCTTTCCTTGGTGCACCAAAAGAGAGACGGTTGCTTGATATCAACTGTATCTTACCAAACTCGCCCTGATCGATCCTGTGCTTGAGTTCTTTTACTGCAGGATGGTGGCGAAAGATGTGGCCTACCATGAGGATCTGGTTTGTGTCATTCGCGATTTTAACAAGTTGTTCTGCTTCTCCAGAGTTCATTGTCATGGGTTTTTCGACAAGGACATCTTTACCTGCTTCCATGAATTCTTTTGCTAACTGGTAGTGCGTGGACGAAGGAGTTACTATACTAACCGCACTTATATTAGGATCAGCGACTAGGTCTTTGTAATTGGTAAGATATTCAATGTTGAAAGCCTCCCCCAATTCACGCGCCCGCTTTTCGTCAATATCACATATCTTGACACTATCGATTAAGCCTTCACTTGCAAGTTCACTGTAAGTACGCACATGGTTCTTGCCCCAATAACCTGTGCCAACAACTGCAATTCCAGTCATTTTGTCCACTCCTGTATCTTTAATGAGATGTATTCGATCTGTTCACCTGTTAGCTTTGGATGCATTGGAATTGAGAGTATCCTGTCAACACATGCATCTGTCACTGGCAGGCTAATATTACCTGCTTGCATACACGGCTGTTTGTGTACTGGAACCGGATAATGGATTCCTGTACTGATCCCATGGTCATTCAGGTGTTTGCTAAGGTCATCACGATCCTCAGTCCGGATAACGTAAAGATGGTAAACATGTTTTGCCCACTGCGCTTCTGTAGGCGTTTCGACCACGCCGTTTAGAAGTGTGTTGTACTTTTTGGCTATGTGACGTCGTTTATCGGTCCATTCGTCCAAGTGCTTAAGTTGCTCACGCCCGATTGCCGCTGGGATTTCACTTAAGCGGAGATTAAGTCCAAGCATTTCGTGGATATATTTACCAGTGCGACCATGATCGCGCAGCATTGATATTTTCCCTGCTAATTCCTCGTTACTGGTTGTGACCATACCGCCATCGCCTGCGACGGTCATGTTCTTTGATGGGAAGAAACTGAATACTGCAATGTCTCCCAGATAGCCTGTTTTTTTCCCCTTGTATTTTGCATTGTGTGCCTGGCAGGCATCTTCGATTATTGTGAGGTCGTGTTTGTCTGCAAGTTCTTTTATCGGATCCATATCGGCAGGATGACCATAGAGATGGACAGCAATTATGGCTTTTGTATTTTTAGTTATCTTTGCTTCGATCTTTGCAGGGTCGATTGTGTATGTCTGCGGGTCGATGTCAATATATACCGGTGTTGCGCCAAGGAATTTGACCGGGCTTGCGGTTGCTATGAACGTGTGGGATGGTACAATGACCTCATCTCCTTTTTTAATTCCGAGTGCCATAAGCGATAAAAGGATGGCAGATGTGCCTGAACTTACTCCTATCGCGTATTCAGTGTTGCAGAAATCTGCATATTCACGCTCAAAATGACGCAGGTTGTCTCCTTTGACATAGCGGCCGCTGTCTAAAACCTGTTCCACTACTTTTTTGATGTCAGAATCTACATACATTTCACTGAAGTTTATGTTCATATTGTTATCACCGTTTCTTACTATATTGTTAGTGTTTCATCAATTCCTGTGAATAGCAGAATACTTTTCCAATTTGCTGTGAGTATAGGAGTTGTTATTATTGCAATAAATGCCGCAAATAAAATTGTATAATTACTTGAAAATGTTAATGTTGATGTTAATTTTAATTTTAATGTCAATTTTAATTTTAATGTTAGTTCAAACAAGTCATTATCAAATGTTATCTATACAAAAAAAATGATACTGCAATGGTTAGTGCACCAATGATAGTATTATAGTGAAATAATTTGAAAATCGACCATATCTAAAAATAGATCTAAATTCAACCCGCATGATCGTCATTTTTTACAATTTTTGGTTGAATTAAACTTTCAGATACAATTTTCAATAGGATTTCTTTAAAACCTATAATAATATCCCTCCACTCATCAGTTGCCACATACCTATCGTAGCTATTGATGTCATAATCACATAAATAATGGTGACTGTAATTGAATCCATAAGATATCATCTTTTAGTATTTATTTGATATGTTATGACATTTTTATATATTTGTTTGTATTATTCATCTTTCCATTCATACACCTTATTAAAATAACCTGCCTTACACTCAATTTCATCAATTCCACACACCACACGCGCCGGGTTTCCGTAAGCCAAAACATTGTCAGGAATGTTTTTTGTAACAACCGACCCCATCCCGATAAGTGAGTTCTTGCCAATTGTGACCCTCGGACCTATGGTGACGTTGCCCCCTATCTTTGCACCGCGCTTGATATGCACGCTTTTTGCACAATCTTCAAAGCGCGGACACGGTGGGTGGAGCACATTTAGGATTGTAATAGATGGACCTATCCACACATCATCTTCGATTATCACAAATTCAGGTATGAAGCAATTGGAATGTATGCGAACGTTGTTTCCTATATTATTATCCCGCTCAACGATAGAATGCGTGCCTATGCTCACATTGTCTCCGATAATATTGCTCTCCCTGATCATAGCAGCGTGCCCGGTTTGAAAATCATTTCCAATCCGGTTTCCACCGTAGATAACGGAATGCGACCTGATGGTTGCATTATCGCCTATTGTTGTCTGATTAGAATGTTTCGGATATTTTCCAATCTCTACATAATCCTGAATACATGAATTTTTTCCAATTGTTGCGTTATGATATTTCATGAGCATTGAATAAATTGATACTAATATGTATTGTACTTATTGAACTATATTTTAACCCGTTCTGTGGGTTCCCATACATGTACATCCCGAAGCATATTGAACAGTCCGAGAAATAGATAACTCTGGTATATTATGAACGAAGATATCACATTTGTCCTGATGCTTCCGAAAAGTACGGCTGCGGCGACAAATGCTAACAGGCCAGCCCCATAGAGGATATTAATTGAAGCAAGGTATATTGTCCACAAAAGGATCGATAGAAAGAATGCAGTCGGAACCACAAAGAACATCAGGATACGCAGCGGGAATATAAACGTCCCGAACTTTCCGTTTTTGGTTGATAGAACATCGCGGTTAAAGAATGTGGCTTCAAGCAATCGAGTAGCCCTGCGAATCTTCTGTCTCCTTTGTTCGTGAAATTTATCCGGCACGTACTCGTAGAATTTTGCTGTTGGCACGTATTTGCATTTGTATCCTTTACGGATAACAGATAATGCCATGCTGGCATCGTCGGCGCCTCTGCGGGTGTTGAGCGTGGACGATGCAGCTTTTTTGAATGCTACTACAGGACCGTTGAAGCAATATGTTGAATGGACGTTGCTCTCCCATGTGCATATCCTGCCGTATATAGACCGATAGGCAGACTCCGACCTAGAGAACACCGTATCACCTTTTGCTACAGGGATTAAATCACCTGATACAGCGCCTATGTCATCACTGCCCAGAAGTGTGCTAACCAGATCCGGTATCGTGTCTTTGTCGAACAGGCCATCTGCACCTGTGATAACTACTATCTCGCAGGACGTTTCATTGATTCCGCGATTGATGGCTTTGTTCACACCGCTTCGAGAGTGAGTTATAACTTTGCCGACAAGGGAATTATTTGTTAGGGCTTCCTGTGCGATAGATTCCGTGTTATCTAATGAGCCATCATTGGAGATGATGAGTTCCATTTTGTCTTTTGGGTAGATTTCTGCGAGGTTGTTTATGCGGTCTTCAAGGACGGATTCTTCGTTGTAGGCAGGGATCACTATGCTTATGTTGGGTAATTGTTGCAACCGTTTTGGTTTTGTTGGTTTTGAGGTTATTGCTGCGAGGATGTAGATGAGGTAGACTGCGAGGGGAATTGCAGTTGTGATGAGGGCAAGGGCAAGTAGTGGTGTTGGTGTCATGTTGGTTGTTTTCATTTATGAGATGAGTTCTTTGACCTGTGATAGAGTTGGATCTGAAACAATTTTCAGTCATTCGCTTTTTTTATCGATCATAAATATCAGCTAAATGTCAGTTAAACTGTAAGTTCATAATATGTGGATTTATTGCTTTCCCCGATCTTAATTTTTATCTCCTCATACAATACCTTCGCCATATTTGTTGTGATATAATATAGTTTTTGTGACATGATCATTGAGACTTTTTATTATCTTCCGGAATGGTTTTGAAAACCGCAGAGATCGCAGAGGCACGCAGAGAAAAATATGTCCCCTCTGCGGTGAATCTTTTTTGCCATGACCCGTTTATCCGGAATATATTAAAAAGTGTCCGGCAAGACCTCAAACATCGTACCGGGCGTAACAAACACCGCATTTTTATCTCATTTCCGGATTATCAGCGTCAAAATATCCCTGTCAAACAAAAAATGATCGAGTCCGGCCATTTGCCCGGGGTGTTTTGCAGATTTGCCCCAGATTTGTGAATAACGGAACTTTTTCCTGAAATCACGATGCAATTTATCGCAGATATCACCCACATTCGTGCCATTCACAACGATCATGGGTTCATCCATATCAGCCGGCTCACCCTGTGGTTTCATGAATATCCTGATGAAATTAAGAGACTCAAATATCGAATCTTTCACGGCACCCAGGTTTTTTTCCATATCAGCAGATATCAATATTGAATCCGGAAACACATTCATCGCATCTTCGATAAGGCTTTCATCAGCCAGGTCTACCTTATTGACAACAGTAATAGAATCCACATATACCCTGTTATCAAGAACAACATCGATCAATTGGTCAACTGTAATATTCTCCCTGATAAGCACGTGTGCATTGTGGATACGGTACTCGTTTAAAACCGCTTTGATCAACCTGTCAGGAAGGTCAAGTTCCAGGGTTTTGCTGATGACAATACCACCGCGATCCTGCTTTTTGATCGTAACATCAGGTGGTTCCTGATCCATACGTATCCCTGCAGCATAGAGTTCCTGCACAAGGACGTCATAATGATGCGTCTGGAAAACATCCAGAATGAAGATCACAAGGTTGGAACTCCTGACAACAGAAATAACTTCTTTCCCGCGACCTTTTCCCGATGCTGCGCCTTTTACCAGGCCAGGTACATCCAGTATCTGTATGGTCGCACCCTTATAATCAAGCACGCCAGGGATCACATCCAATGTAGTGAAATCATACGCTCCCACTTCTGAATCCGCACCTGTCAACTTGTTCAGCAGCGTTGACTTTCCAACAGATGGAAATCCCACAAGAGCCACTGTCGCATCGCCGGATTTCCTGACCGAATACCCATCCCCTCCTGACTTTGAGGAGGCTATCTTTTCAACCTCGTCCCGAAGCCGTGCAAGTTTTGCTTTCAGTTTACCGATATGATGGGAAGTAGCCTTGTTGTAAGGCGTCTTGCGAATCTCATCTTCAACTTCTTTAATATTGTCCTGTATACCCATTTGCACCTAACACAACTTTAAGGGTAAAAAAGATTATCCCGACGGGTTGGTTAACCGAGATGTTGTTATATGTTGTGTGGTATGAAAATTATGTAGTAAGTGCACATTCCTCATCAATTGATTGGGCGGCAATTTCAATCGTGCCAACATCGATGCATTCAAAAGTAGACGAGTGAATTTTGTTCCTGTGTCGTACAAGAACAACACTTATTTATTAAATATGCAATATCCATAAAGTCATGTCTCAACATTTAAAGGATCAGGCATGGCGACATATTGCTAAAGCAGATTCACAGATCCAGCGCGGTCAATACAACAACGCCCTTGCAAGCCTTGCGAAAGCCGAGGAGTTTGCCCGAAAAACAAAGGCTTCAGATATCTTATCCGCTATTCTTGGGACAAAAGCCAGTGTTTTACAATCAAAGGGAATGTTTGATGAAGCACTGGAGATGCACAAAAATGCCCTGAATATTCAGAAAGACCTGGCAAAAACTGAGCCTCTTTTCAATACATGGGTTTCAACCACACTCAACAATCTCGGCACCCTGCTATCTGATATGGGACGGCCAGAAGATGCGAAAGAAAAGTACGAGCGTGCCCTGGAAATGTCTGAGTTACTTCTTGCTACTGACCCTCAAAGTAGTGTCTACCAATCACAGGTTGCAATGACGCTCAACAATCTCGGCACCCTGCTATCTAATATGGGACGGCCAGAAGATGCGAAAGAAAAGTACGAGCGCGCCCTGGAAATGTGTGAGTTACTTCTTGCTGCTGACCCTCAAAACATCGTCTATCAATCAGATGTTGCAATGACACTCAACAATCTCGGCAACCTGCTAAAAAATATGGGACGGCCAGAGAAAGCGAAAGAAAAGTACGAGCGCGCCCTGGAAATGTCTGAGTTACTTCTTGCTACTGACCCTCAAAACATCGTCTATCAATCAGATGTTGCAATGACACTCAACAATCTCGGCAACCTGCTAAAAAATATG
>JBQVMC010000051.1:0-13225 GCA_052361145.1 Methanosarcinaceae archaeon | reverse complement strand
GACTCATCAATATTCACTCTCGGATCGTTGGCTCCCTGAGCCACTAACACAGGTACCTTTATATTATCCACATGAAACACCGGTGACGTTTCGGCTAACATGACACTGTCCTTAACAGGATCGCCAACCATTTCGTACATCATCTGAAGGTACAACTTCCAATAGGGCGGTATCGTGTTCATAAATGTAAATAGATTGGAAACGCCGACGTAATCTACACCGCAGGCATACAGATCAGGTGTAAAAGCAAGACCTGCTAAAGTTGCATAACCACCATAACTGCCGCCATAAATGGCAATTCTGTCAGGATCGGCAATCCCTTCATCGATAAGCCATTTGACGCCATCGGTTATATCGTCCTGCATCTTTTTACCCCACTCTTTGAACGAAGCTTGCCAAAAAGTCTTACCATAACCAGTGGAACCTCGGAAGTTCATTTGGAATACGGCAAAACCTCTGTTTGCCAGAAACTGAACCTCCCCACGAAATCCCCAGGAATCTCTAAACCATGGGCCACCGTGCGGATTTACTACTATTGGTAGATTTTTTGCCTCGACACCCTTAGGAACTGTCAGATACCCATGTATGGTCAGACCGTCTCGTGACTTGTAGGATATTGGTTTCATCTCAGCCATCTGATCCTCTGGCAACCACGGATTTCTATCAGCCAGTTTTGTTATTTCACTGGTGCGAGTATCAAAAAGATAATAAGCACCGGTTGTACGGTCGCTCATGGTGCGAGCAATAAAGATATCCTCGTCACGATTGTTGGAGGTTAGATATGTTTCATATCCAGGAAAACGTTTCTCTAAAATCTTGTAGTATTTTCCCATCTCGGGATCAAGAACTTTCCTTTGGGACTTCCAATCGACATAGCTAATCTCGGTCAGCACTTTACGCTTACGAGAGTAACTAAGACCGGAAACATCGACTTCCGGATGCTCATACAGCAACTCCAACTCAACATTATTGACCAGATCATACTTAACAATTACATCACGATCTCGTTCCAGGTTAGATATTGCATAAACATACTTGTTATCAAACGTAAAGAGGATTGGCTGAAAAGTATCCTTAAAACCAATGGTCATGACCTCTTTAAACTCACCCTCGTTGCCATCTCGATACAAAATAGTGTAGTTGATACCATCAGTCCGAATAGCGATTCTGATATTGTAATCGTGATCTGTTATCCATCTCGAAATATTGCCAGGATTCTCAGCCACTAAGGTCAGTTCACTGGTTACCGTGTTAAGTCGGTAAACATCGAACACCTCAGGATTTGTTTTGTTCATTGAAATGAGGATGTCCGTATCGTGATCCGGCATGTCATCAACAATATTGGCTTTGACTTTTTCAAATGGTGTCAGATCGGTCAAGTTGCCACCGTCCGGATCCACCCCAAAGATATGGAAGTTCTCATCACCACCGAAATCCTGGCTGTACAGAATGCGATTGTCACCCTTCCACCAATAGGACCAGATATCGCGATCGGTAACTGAAGTAACCTGAGTGACTTCATCTGAGCCAATTGCCTGTACAAAAATATTCATCCGCCGTTCGAAAGGTTTGGTAAATGAAACATACTTACCATCAGGAGAAATCTGGAAATAGGCCTGCTGTGGATTTTTGAAGAAATCCTCCATTGGAATGAGTGTTTTCTCCGCCACACAACCCACAAACGAACACAGGAACATTACCAATAAGATGGGCAGCACTGTGATAAATGTCCTTCGCATAATAAAATATCCTCCACTTATATAATTAGTCTCCTGCCTTGGACAGAAGTATTTAGATCAACTAAACGTTATTTAATACCTTTAAGTTTCAAATATAGTGTGTGAAGAAACTTTGTCAAGAAAATGCCAAGATAAAACAGAATACTGAAAATATTAATTGAAACAGAAAAATCAGAAGACAGAACTCCTTACCTCAAAATCCCATTGGCAGATTTAGACATCTGCCATGCACAAAACAGACAAGGTAGCCACATAGTGGCTATACAAGGGGCGTTACTCCCCTATGATTTTTATCAATACCCTTTTCTGTCTTTTGCCATCGAATTCGGCGTAGTAAACCTGTTGCCAGGGGCCAAAGTCTATTTTCCCTTCGGTCACGGCTAACATAACCTGATGATGCATGAGCAGGTTTTTCAGGTGGGCATCGCCGTTGTCCTCCCCCGTACGATGATGTTTGTAATCTTTGCCAAATGGTGCCAACTTCTCCAGCCATTCATCGATATCTTCGATTAAGCCGGATTCAGCATCATTGACATAAATAGCAGCAGTTATATGCATAGCGGAGACAAGTATAATCCCCTCTTGTATTCCACTCTCCTCCAATGCATTTTCTACTTCGTGGGTAATGTTTATATAGTCTCTTCGCTTTGGGACATTAAAGACAAGGTGTTTACGGTAACTTTTCAATTTTAATTTCCCCATGGCAGGATCGCTTTGGGATCCTGCCTTTTTAAAAATCTAATTAGCATATCGAAACCACTGCGGTTTCAACCAATCCGACTATCAAGTTTCGCTATGATTTCTTTTTTGCAAGGTATCGGGATACAAGAACACTCAGCATGCCAAGTCCAAATGCAATAATAATTAATGCTGAACCACTGTTTAAACCAATACTTGAATAATTTTGTGCTCCCAACGCCATGATAAAGCCTAAAATCATTCCTATAATAAAGCCAAATCCTATAGACAAACTATTACTTCGAAACATCTCTTTTCTTTGTTCTTTCAATCGTGTTCTTGTATCCATACCACCTCCTAAATCTACCATTATCGAAACTCATGTGGTATCGACTTGCAGCCGTAAAATGCCGGAACCTCTCGATTACAATTTCGCGCCGACAAGATAGATGACAACACCGCCAAATATCAGAGCCTGCGATGTTATGTGTAGTCGAAGACCCTGTTTAGTGAAGAATTCTATGTTTCCCCAAGGTGGTATGAACCAATTTTTGGGATTATACCAGGTCAATGATCGTCCCAACTCAGTCAGGTAGCGACGAGATACTATCCTGAGTATCAATCCCGATAATAAAGACACAATTGCGATTATTAAAAGCGGATTCTGCATAGGGCCTCCTTCATTTTATAATTACAAATCCATTACGGCACAGGTAAGCGTTGCTGCCGCACATGGCTCACAAAGCGAAACCTTTTGTTCTTTCAATCGTGTTCTTGTATCCATACTACCTCCAAAAATACAGGTCGGAAGTATTGACTTACGGCCTGCATATTTGCAATATTAGAATCTAAAAGTAATACCTTGTCATAATCATAATCAACGAGGATAATACTATTAGAGTAATACCGGCAATATTCAATTTGTATCCCTTAGGAGTAAACCAGAATTTCATTTCCCAAAAAGGAATCCAGTTACGTGGATGGTAACCACCAAAAGATGATAAATCAGGATGCTTCTCAGTTTTGTATTTAAGTGCTCGAATAGCAAACACTACTCCAGTGATTAACATTACTAAACTGATCAGTGCAAGATACATTTTCATAATAGAATTATCCTTAATATCAATTATTAAAATATTTACACAAACTTTATTTCAGATTTTGTTAATAAAAATATACTAACATGGTTTTGGTGGTTGACCACCTTTAAAAAAATAATTAACCATCCATACGATGTCTGCAACGTTTAAACTAGGACCGTCCTCGTCATTAACATCAGCTTCAGCAGGACAATTAACAGGACTACCTCCCCTAAAGAGGAAATCTATCATATATACAATATCTGCCATATTAGGATCTTCATCGGGGCTACTATCAGCATTACCACGCATCCCAATACAACATTCAGAGCAACCAATATCAAAAAGACCCCGATCAAACCATATGTCTATCATTTCATAGCAATATCCTAATGATGGTGAATTAAACCATGCCTCCCAAAATTCTTCAATGTCATCAGGATGATTGCCATCTATGTCACGATAGAGGGTCACTTCTTTTATATTTGTATATCCATCAGAAAGGGAATCTCCACCAGTACTTGGGTTTTGAGAATCATCCTCATAATCATATATATCCCATAAAATACTCGCTACTGTACCTTCGTTTTTAATCCCTAAACAATAAAAATTAAATAAAAGTGAATCATTCTTCCAATATTCTCCGTTTTCCATATTCGCCATAGTTGAATCATTAAAATTATTCCATGTATTAACTTGAATAGGACTGTTGTTAACTACTCCGCTCCAAAAATGAGCAAATCCTTCACTTGCAGCTAATTCCTTTGACGCAATTGTATTCCAACTGTGTAAACCACCTTCAGATGTATCAAAAAAATCATAAGAAGACTCAAGACGGTGCCCCAACTCATGAAGAATCACGTCCCTGTCCCAATCATCAGGATAAGACCAATCTGGATAATCTAAATTATTAATCCAAATAATATCATATTCCTCGCTATAACATGTACGTTCCAAACTGTCGTCTGTAAGTATCAACTTTCCAGTTATTGGTGATTGAAGAACCAAGTCCTCCCATTTTACTATTCCCTCTCTATATGTAGCAATCATATAAAAAGGTGAAGCTACATCTTCGTGAATTGTTATAAGTGTGTCAAAACTGCCGCCTAGGTGATTATTCTGAATAGGTGTTTCAAATATTAATCTTGGTCCGAATATTTCTTCTTGAACATATGAATAATTATCTTCAGCCCATACTCTAAAAAAAATATCCTGTTTTTCTCCATCTCCATCTTCAATATCATTAGTATTATCAATATTACTAAATTCAAAATGTCCATCAATATCAGTATAACACCAATCAAGAACTTGAGAGCCTGAATTATCCATATCTCTTATTTCTAATTTTAACATTTGGAGGGTATCTGCTATTCCCGTTTTTTTGTTAATAAACTGTACATAACCGGAATAGTTAATATATTCAACTTCAGGTTCTTCATAAAACCAATAACTCCACCCCCAGGAATTGTCAAACTCATCTGATTCTTCAATATAGCCATCTTCATCAATTTCAATTCTGAATTCATTAAATCCGGTACTATTAACAATACATGGATAATCGATTTCATTATGAATGTTTCCCAAGCCTAATTCAGGAAGATACCATTCATTTAATTTTGTATTATTTAAATATAAAGCTACATAAAATGATCCTGAATGAGCAAAGCCATCATTGGTTATTGACCAATCAACATAAACTGTCTCACCTATTTCAAGGCTGTCGGCAGCGGTATGTGTACCGGGGACAGATGACACAATAACAGGATAATCCCACCCACTCTCCCAATTATAAACCAGATTTGGTACGGCTTGATTGTTACCGGTTATCAGGATATCATCTACATAAACACCTTCTTCATCATATGCACCATAAGTACTAAAAAATTCAAACTTAATATAGTAAGCATCAATATTAGTTATAGTCCACCAGTAGTCCTGCCAACCACCAGAGTATCCACAGAAAAAATCACCCATTATCCAGTTTATTCCATCTTCTGAATAATATTCTGCGACATAATCATCTCCATGGGCTGCTTCATAAGTATCAGTATAAATAGAATAATAGTAGTTTATATCTGAGTAATCCCTAAGATTAATACTGTCATTGGTTAACATATAGGCATCCATGTAATATTGATAATAGGTACAATCCGTCATATATCCGGTTCCTGAACACCAAGCTGATCTGAAACCATTATTTGAGTAGCAATCAACAACACCCCAATAATCACTATTTCCATTTACATCACCAATTGACCATTTGGAACCCGGAAAACTACCTTCAAAATCTTCCGAGAATATAGTCTCCTGGTCTCTTCTGCGATTTATTTTTTCGGGGGGATTTTTTTTATTATACGAAAATGAGGGATCATTTTCGGGTCTTCTATTTAAAACAACCGGACTGTCGATTTTATTTACTTTTTTTTTTGATATTCCTTTATACCATTTCCCCTGAGCTGCATAAATATTTCCCATTTCTCATGGATTTTATATACACCATCAATTTCAGTTGGATAAAGACTATCAACCAGATTTTTCACATATTCAATATTGTCAGTGCTTCTCAGATCTAAAAGAATATCAAAAACATATCCAGAACTTGTCCTGACAGAATCGCGCAAATTCATTGCATGTTCAGATGTATTGGTAATAAATTCCATCTTTTCAAATTTATTATCTCTTCCGCCTCGTTGATAAATTACCCCATCAAGAGAAATTCTCACACCCGGCGCACCTGCCATAGGGTGTCTTTCCAGATAACGCATTCTCTTAAGAGCTTTTTTACCTCGCTCGGACAAAGACTTGTATAGTGCACTGTCTTCGGGAAATATTTCATCACCATCAATAATAGTGACTTTTTCATATGATTTTTCTAATTCCCTTTTTTTCTGCTCTTCTTCTCTTTGTTCTGCAAGTTCCTGCCTATGAATCTCTTCCCATTCCTCTGCTGTAGTTGACTTGTATGGTGTATAGAGTCGTGGGTCTCCATGAAGCCACTTTACTTCATTACCATCACAGATAAAAAAGAGTTTAATATTTTCCGTAAAACCCCCACCTTCAAGATTCATAACAATACCACTTGTATCATTTTTTGGTATTGTAACTTCAAAAATTCTTGAGTACTCTTCATTTTCATCAATTGTTGCTGACCAAATCATTTCACCATCATATTGCATATTCCTAATCTCTACTATCTCAACTTTTACTTCAGAAATATTTTTATTCTGAAATAAAAACTCATCTAATTTTATACTAAAGATTAAGTTCATGGGGGAACCAGATTTAAAAACACTTTCAGGTTTAATGTCTTGATTAAATGGATGTGGACCAGTAGGTGGTGTTGCATATGCAATGCCAGCAATAATGAAAACCATTATATAAATTGGTATTAAAACCTTTTTATTATACATAATATCTCCTCTATATTCTTTTTTTATTATATTGATTACTCAATCTATTTATTATACACATTAGTATTCATAATCCTCCTATCTTTTTTCGCAACTTAAATATCAATTTTAATTCTCTTCAACACCTGTATTCCTCCTTCCTTTTGGCTTATGCCGAGTTCGACCGTCGCCTTACTTCTCACCCGAATCGAACCCGGCTTGGCACATACTCAAATTTCTTGTAAAAAATGCTAACAAAAGAGGTACAAGAAATTTTTGAACACTCAGGAATTATATATATCATAAACCGTGCCAAATATGTTGGAATGCAAATAAAATGCGATAAGCTGCTGTGTGATAATACAATGCGAAGATAATGCGAAGAAACATTACGAATTGAATATTTTATAAAAATATGGAAATTACGAATTATTACGAATTGGCTACGAATTTGGGGATATTTCTACGAATTGTTACGAATTAATTACGAATCTGGACTATTTTATACGAATTTGTCAGTTTTTCTACGAATGGCTACGAAATCTCTACAAATGGAAATCAGTGGCTGGCAGATGTCCACATCTGCTGCTTTTAATACAGGGGCACATGAGGACATGTGCCGCCCACATACGAATTCATTACGAATGGCTACGAAATTAGCTCTAATAGATCATATTTGCGGATCCAATTGCGAATTGTTCCTTCGCTTACTCCCAAAAGTTCGGCAGTTTGGGAACGATTCCAGTTGGTTGATTCAAGAATATTTATCAGCTCATCTCTGTCAGGTTTTTGTAATGAATCCTGAACTAACATAATCAGTTTATTGAAATCTTTGCCTGAATCATGCGATAACTTTTTAATAAAGTTTTCCAACTGACGGACATTACCGGTCCAGTTGCGATATGACAACAAAGATGCCACTCTTTCCAAATTGCCGTTTTCATTCTTGAAATTAAGTCCGTTTCGTTCAAGGAAAAATTTAATCAGTTGCGGGGTGTCTTCTCTGCGTTCATTTAACGGAGGAAGATCAACGTGAATACATTTTATCCGGTGATAAAGATCTGCCCGGAACTCGCCATCATATATTCGTTGTTCAAGGTCTCCATTTGTAGCGGCGATCACACGGCAGTTTACTTTTAACATCTTGCTTGAGCCGACCTTTTCGTATTCACCGGTCTCGATCACCCGTAGAAGTTTTACCTGATGCCGGATTGGTATGTCGCCGACTTCGTTTAAGAAGAGCGTGCCGTTATTTGCCATCTCCACCCGGCCAATTCTGTCACTGACTGCGCCTGTGTAAGCTCCCTTGACACTGCCAAAAAGCTCAGCTTCAAAAAGACCATCTGAGAATATTGGACAGTTAACCTCCACAAAGTCACCTTCACGGCAACTCATGTGATGGATATACTCGGCCATCAGGTCTTTGCCGGTGCCGGTTTCGCCGGTTAGCAGAACCGACATATCTGACTGTGCGACATTCTCAGCTATCTCGACCAGTTTTTTCATCTGCGGGTTAACTGCAATAATAGTCGGGCCATTAGATGCGATTGGTTTTAATTTCTCTTTGGCGGTTGGATTCTTTAATGCTTTTTCTATCTTCTCCAAATATGGTGTAACATTTTCTGATTCAAAATAATCACGAGCCATATAGAGCATGGCATGGCGCACGCCGTTGTGGTACAAACCAGAGGTTGCCGCTAAATACTGTGTGACGGCCAATTCATATCGTGAGCCTATCAGCTTGAACAGATCGATTGCTTTAGTGTAATATTCTTTGGCTTTATTATTGTTGCCATTATGATGTTCAAGTTGAGCAAAGATTCTGTAGCAAGCGGCTATTTCAACTTTCTCACCTATTTTCTCAGCAACAACAAGAGCTTCATCTGTATATTTTTTAGCAAGATCATATTTTTCTGTTGCGAAATACAAATCCCCAAACAGTCGTTTGATCTGGGAGATAAGAGCCGATTCGGGTGCTATCTCAAGAGAGATTTTCAATCCTTTTTTGAGTGCCTTTTCCGCTTCTCCATAATCACCGGAGAGGATATTGATTAAACCCAAGTTTTCAAAGTAAATAGCTTTTTCACGAGGAAATTCATCAAGGTAGGGTTTTGCTTTAGTAATTGTTTTTCTGGCCGAGCTGATGTCACCTTTAAGAGCAAATGGGATAGACGACATCTCATAATATACTAAGATATTTTTATTATTTAGATATTCAATATAAGATTCAATTTTACTATAGCTTATTATAGAATAATCTACTCTTCCAACTCTAAAGAATAAATTTGAAAGATTTATTAATACATTCGATATATTCTTATGGTCGTTAAGTTCTTTATAAATACTAATACACTTTTCCAAATTTGAAATTGCAACTTCTATTTTACCTGTTTGAAAAACACAATAAGATAAATAATTTAAAATTTTTGCAGCCCCAAACAAATTCTTACATCTTAAATAATTTGAATAAGATTCTATAAATAACTCTTCTGCATCAAGATGATTACCAAGTAGAGATAGTAATCTTGCTTTAAGGAATTTGGCTCTTGCAAATTTTTCTGTATCAATATCCACGCGATAGATTTCTATTGCATTATCAATATATTCTTCAACAGAATAATCACCAAGTTTTAAACATGCTTCTGACAGCAGAATACAATAGTGACCATAATCAATATTACATAAAGAGGAGTGGTCAATTTTTCTAAGTTCATCTAAAGCTTCTTTGTACTTTCTACTTTTAAGAAGCTCTTCAATTTCCTCTAAAATTTTGATTACAATTTGTTTCATTTTCCTCTAAATCTGCTTCTTCATTTATAATAAAAGGCGTAACGAAAATAATAAAAAACTTGGAAATTCTATAATTAAAGAATGAAAATACTCTATCATTATAATTATTTGGAGAGACTTCATCTACGTCTGCCCAACCACTATCGTCTCCACTGACATCAGCCCTATCAACATATCTTTGGTCAACCCAATTGGGGCCGTTGGCGGAGTCCCATTCACGTGCATATAAAATCGGTGAGGAGAGTGTTATTATGAATGCGGTGAGGACTAATGTGATGATTAGTTTTCGCATCCTTTCACCTCTATTGTTTAATATTATCATTTTCAATTCTTTATCAATATTTTATTCATTCAATTTTCTGAACAGTAAACCCACCGCAAGGGGCTTGGCTACCCAGCTATTCGTTATTTGTATTGTCATTTTCTTGTTGTTCTGTTTCTTCATTAATGATAAAAGGCGTTATAAGGAAAATGAAGAATCTATTATATTTAGCATAAAATGTTGAGAATATTACATTATTATTTGGGATAGGTGAATCTACATCACCCCAGCCTCCGTCGTCTCCGCTGACATCAGCCCTGTCAACATAAGCTTGGTCAACCCAATTGGGGCCGTTGGCGGAGTCCCATTGAGCCGCATATAAAATCGGTGAGGAGAGTGTTACTATGAATGCGGTGAGGACTAATGTGATGATTAGTTTTCGCATCCTTTCACCTCTATTCTTTAAAAATTTCATTTAACTACTAATTCCATTTATATTTTATAAATCCCCACCCGTTGGGTGGGATACAATTTCATCCAGTTTTTCTAACTCATTCAAAGCTTTCTGATATTTTTTATTGCCCAGCAGAGTTTCGACTGCTGTTAATGTCTCCTCCAGAACTCTCCGCATAATCGCCCGTTGTTATATCTTTCTCAAAATCTACTGAGACAGGTAATATCCAAATAAAGAAAAATTTAATTGAAAAATACTTAGAATAATCAAATTGATTAGAATCATTTCCACCACTTTCATCAGCATCATTCCAAGGACTATCATCACCACTTGGGAATGCTCTTTCAACATTAGCTCTTTCCGGCCAGTTGGGACCAGTAGCGGGATCCCATTCTGCCGCATATATTGGTGTTGTGAAGATAAAAACACTGAAGACTGTCAACAGAAGTATTGTTATCAGTCTCTTCATAATAATATCCTTTATTTCTTTATTATGACTCTCTGATTTAATTAGCTAAAATTACGACTATTTGTCAAGTATAAATTCCTTATTATAAATGACTTCAGTTGTATAAATGTAACTCTCCAGAGTTACATTTAGTGTGTTATTCGGTGATGTCAATCCATGATTCAATAGAGTATTTATCATTCAGTTCAGCTTTTAAAGCATTTGCTTCACTAAATGAATCAAAAACACCTATACGAACTCGATTATAAAGCTGATCTTCAACAGTCCTTGTAGTCACATATGGTTCATAACCACGATTTTGGTACTTACGTACAAGATATTGGGCATAGTCGCTATTTTCACAACCAGCAACCTGAACGGTATATCCGCTCCCGGCAGGTTTCCCAGGCATAACAAACCTTTCAGACTCCTCTGGGATTGCCTCAGCATTCATTGCTTCTTCAGCGGCAATTGAATCTAATCTGACAAGGCTATCAGCAATTGCGGTTGAATCCTGTTCAGTCTGTCCCATTAACTCTTTTTCAAGTTGGGCGACTTCATCTTTTTTCTTTGAACAACCAAATACTAATAGGATTGTCATCAAAATAATCAGTAGCATATATATTGTTTTCATCCAACCTCCATGGAATATTAATTTTCAATTTATTTCGGTAATAACAGACCAAAATAACAAATTTTTGTTGTGGAATCTATTAAGCACCATTAGTTTTCGCTGTCAACTTAAAAGGACAATGATTTTTAATACATTAGGGTAATACAGTGTATAATAATTACGAAACATTAATATGTGAACAGAAAAAAATGAATATTTACGACAACATATTGGATATGATCGGGAATACCCCAATGGTTCGCCTAAGGACAGGTATCCCCAACAATGGACTAACAGCCTGTGTCAAACTTGAGTATTACAATCCGACAGGATCATTAAAAGATAGGATGTCATACCACATTATAAAAAGAGCAATGGCTGAAGGTAAACTCAAAAAAGGTGATACTGTTATTGATAACTCATCAGGTAACACCGGATCTGCTATGGCTTTGGTAGCTTTGCAGTTAGGTTTAAAGGCTGTTGTAACAACCCCAGACAAAACCAGCAAGGAAAAGGTTGATTTAATGAGGTCTTTTGGGGCGGAAGTTATAGTTACACCTGAGGTTGACAAGCATGATGACCCTGAGGGTTTCTTTGCAGTAGCTCGAAGACTTGCAAAAGAAAAGGGATATTTTGATCTTGACCAGTATGATAGTCAGCTAAATGTGGAAGCCCATTATAATACTACCGGACCTGAGATATGGAACGATACTGAAGGCAAAATCACTCATTTTGTTGCAGGGATTGGAACCGGGGGAACTTTTTCAGGGGCTGCCCGATACTTAAAAGAAATGAACCCGAAAATTAAAACTATAGCCGTTGACCCTGAAGGATCGGTTTTTACAGACTATATTCGTGAAGGAAAAGAAGTGCAGGGACATTCTTATAAAATTGAAGGAATCGGTTCTGATGTTATTACCAAAGCTATGCATAAAGATATGGTAGATGAAGTTATTACTGTATCTGATAAAGATGCTTTTTTAAGAGCTCGTGAGATTACCATAAATGAGGGCTTATCAATTGGTGGTTCATCAGGGGCGGTGGCGGTTGCTATGGAACAGGTATCTGCTTATCTTAATAAGGATCATGTAATGGTAGGTATTTTTGGTGATGCCGGCATTCGTTATTTAAGTAAATATTTTAATGATGACTGGATGCGTGAACAAGGCTTTTTGGAATAATCGGAGGAAATAAATAACATGTGTTTTTTGCTCACTATAATTTCAACAGCACTTATTTTTATAGCAGGAGCTACAGATAATGGGAAGAGTCCTGTAAAACCGACAATTAAAGAACAATTATTTGATTTTGGTCATGTGGGTATTGAATATAGTGTTCAACATCGCTATACATTTGAAAATCGAACTTCTGATACAATCAGAATTCTAAAAATTACTCCATTATGTGATTGCACTTCGGCCTATCCCCTGGATTCAATTGCTACTCCGGGGGAAACAATACAATTCAATATAAACTTCAATACCAAAGATCAATACGGTCCGATGAATAAAGAGATTATTGTAACTACAGATCATAATAACCTTGATTCATTGCATTATTATTATCTCGCTATTGTCGGTCAATGGTTTGAAGGTTTACGTCCTGAACCCACTGCTCTACTATTCCTCCCCCAAAAAGGACCACAGACAGTTAAGATTCCAAATAACAATTTTGACATAATTACTTTATCAAGTTTTACCCAACATAGAGATTTCTTTACCGTAGCATTATCTTCTGATGAAGCCAATAGAGGGGAATTTTTAACTTTTGAGA
>JBQVMC010000050.1:0-13410 GCA_052361145.1 Methanosarcinaceae archaeon | reverse complement strand
CTTTCAGTTATCAGTTTGCTTTGCTGCATTTGTTCCATCATAAAATGGTTGTAAATTTGACTTGCGGAGTAGTAGTAGTAGTAGTAGTAGTAGTAGTATAATAATAATAATAATAATAATAATAATAATAATAATAATAATAATAATAATAATGATGATGATGATGATGATTTTTTGCATACCAGACAACATTTTAATCCACGATCGATGCGGATATTGGTGTGTGGCTGTCTAACTTTACTAACACAGACGCTAGAATGACGCCATAGTTTCATAGTGGCGAATATGGGTTATATTTTTAAATAATCATTCAGCATACTAATTGCGATTTTATCGCGCTCTCCACCGCACTTGGATACAATAACAGAATATGCACGTATTATTTTTAAGTACTTATCATCATTTGATAACTTATATCTTGTTGCATGAACCGCAGCTTCTATCACCGCATTAAAACCACGATTCGGTGCATGTAACAGACTTCTATTTACATTGCCATGCAGTGGTTTAAGTTCCGTAAAAAGTGTCCCATTGGTCACTTTCATATCATTACATTCGAAAAATACCCAGCTCAACGCATCCCTTAATACTGGAAATTTATACTCGGCCACAGATTCATAGTTAAAATCCGATTCTTTCAAATTTGAAAATGTGGAACGCACAAAAATCACAGGGTCGTTGACCACATTTGCCACTAAAACACCACTGGAATGCACATTAAAATATGTAGTTGAACCTTTAAAGAGCCTCAAAAAAACACGATCATCCCTCCTTGTAATCCCGATAGGTGCAGCATTTGGAAACCAGCCCTGCATGGTTGTAACAATCGTTTCAGATATACCATCATATATCCCAAATTCATCAAGGTTCGGAGATTCCGATTCCGTCAAAACCTTATACCTCCCAGAAAAGCGATAAACAGGCCTGCAATAACAATATCTGCAGTTGATCCGGGATTAATACCTTTGTTTAGCAGTTCATCATCAAACTCTTCAACTGCAACACGCACTGCATCAAAACCTGCCTTCTTCCGCTTAAACTCCAGTAATATATCTCGCGCACGCTCGGATACGTAGTCAGCAGTCGTTTCATCAAACTTTGTCTGGATGAACGTGTCTCTATTTTCAGACAATATTTTCAGGAACACATATACCACAATATCATTAACATCTAATTTTGATTCTACGGATATATCCTTATCTCTCATACACTGAATGATTGTTTCCCCACAATGTGCACATCTTTTAAAACCACCTACCCATTCATCTGCGATAAGGTCATAACCCTTTGATATAACCATGAGATCATACAGGGTAGTATTGTTTTTTTCGCTCAATAAGCCGATAGAACCGGAGTCCTGTAAATCGAATTCATCAACAGGGTTTACGCGGACTTTTGCATCTTCAAATGACATATAGAAATCTATCGCATCCTGTGTATTTGTATCTTTCACAATATCGTGTGCATGCGACACAAGTTCTTCAATGGTAAATTCATGCTTATTTTGAAGAATATTGCCAGCCGCCATTGCAAGCGGAACCAAAAGAATAAATGCCCCAAAATGAGTATTCCCCCCATTTTGCCATTTTGCACTCTCAAGTACTGCGCTATGAATAAAGAAACCCACGCGACCCATACTGCTCTTTGCTACACTTTCCATCACAGGATATATACTCACAGCAGATGCCAGAAAATGCTCAAACCGTGTATCTTCATAGTCATGATTTCTATCAACATTACCAGGCTTTGGGAACGCTGATACTTCCATGACCATTGCAAGCTGTACGCAACGTGCTATATAAGAAGCATCGGCATCAATATTAAATTCATATCCGGACGTAAAGAGCCGATTTGACTTAAGTTTCATTAACTTGAACTTTAGCATTCTCTAATATATAAGTTGCAAGGTTTTTCTTCAACCGCATATATTCTGCACCGGATAAGCCAATCATATCCATTACCCCATCACGCAAGAAACATGGTTTTGATAATTTGCAACACCATACAAGACTGCCAAAACAAGTGTTGTTTCCAGGTTCAAGCATTGTGCCCCTTGCAAATTCCATTTTCATGTTTGCAAATTCCTGTGCAGATAAACCCAACTTAGCAATCTTATTATGCACCGCACATGGTTTTACAGGCAAACAGCAAAATGCCAGT
This sequence comes from Methanosarcinaceae archaeon, assembly GCA_052361145.1. Classification (GTDB taxonomy): domain Archaea; phylum Halobacteriota; class Methanosarcinia; order Methanosarcinales; family Methanosarcinaceae; genus Methanovorans. The sequence goes on along the minus strand of JBQVMC010000050.1, from coordinate 11,250 downwards.
GCACGAAGATCACCTTCTCCACCGCATAGGTGTTTTGGTGCATTGTACCATCCGGTAGCCTGCTGTAAAGCTGCAATGTCATCGACCAGTTCATGTATTATATTAGGATCATTCAATACACCCCTTGCAACGGAGATCATATCCGCACCACGTGCAAACATGTCTTTGGCATCCTTAAAACAGGTGATAGAATTATTACCTATCAAAAACATCTTTGTGGAATCGCGAATATTACGAATTACGCGGAGATCCGCACCAGCACCTTCTTTCATAGCATCCACATGTAAAATGTCGGCACCTGCCGATTCGATTGCCTTTGTCAGTGCAATGTCATCAACAATATTTGCACGGATCTTGACCGATATCACAACACCGGTCTCCTTTATCTTATTGATCCAATCAACAAGCCTGGGAATATCGTGCATAAGTGCCTCACCAACCCCTATGCTGACCATTTCTTCCTGACGGCAATGTGCATCCAATTCAAGGATCGCACCGACATCCTTGACAATTCTGGCAGCTTCGAGTAATGGTTCAATGGTTGTGCTCCGGACATTCACAGCCACAACATTGCTGTCACCCATAGATTCAATTTCGTTTTTTAAAAAGCCATGTGGGTCATCTGAAATAAACTCATCCCTGCCTCTTGCTACTATTTTTGATGCTGCATCGTTTGTTTTATCATCAAGATTGAAACTCCCGATGACTGCCAAACCTGCACGGTTTGCATATTTGTTAGCAAAAGAACTGTCAGTTATTCCTGCCATTGTTGCAAGTGCAATTGGATTTTTGAAGTCAACATACCCGGCATGAAGGTCAAATAGGTTATCAATCATGTGTCTACCTCAATTGTATTGTTTCTAAGTTTAAAAAAATTAGAGATCGAGTTAAGGTTAAGGTTAAGGTTAAAGTTACAGTTCTGGTTACAATTAGAATTCAAATAATAGTTGAAGTTATATTTAAAATTGAAATTTGCTTAATGTCTCTTTTTTTGTGAATAATGCATATAGACATATTAATGTATCGGCATGATGAGTGAGTCTTTTTATTACTTTCTGGTGATATTGACATATTAATTTAATATCCATATAGTACTGCACCATTTTTATCACACATTAAATAATGCAAATTATATATCAAAGTGACCGTGATTGAAAAAACACATTTTGATCTTATTGACGGGCCCGTGGATATTAATTGGCTCACATTACACATTTTTGAAACAAATGAAACACATACATTTGAATGGACACTAAAACCAACAGACGAATGGGCTGGTGGTACGATACCTGTGAATATCCATTATACAATTTATGTCATTGATGAGTACGACCCTCTTGTCAACAGTGGATTCACAATAGCTTACCCCTACATATCCACCGAATACTACGAAGGCGACTCCACTCCCCCACATCAACAGAAAACCCAAACTCCACCCCCGCCTTCACCCTCTTAACCGCCGCCCTTGCCCTAACCCTCGCAGCGCGTACCAAAATGAAATAACCACATGAGAATGCGCACCAATATATCACCAAAACCGTACACGTGTCCGCGCTGCTCATTCACAATCATAGACAGAGCCACCATGCTCATCAATGAAGCTCCCACAGCAGAGCGCTGTGGGGTATCTCCTGGTCTTGGCTATTAAGAGTTGCATTGACCATATCTAATCACAATCGCAGCAGAGCTGCGGGGCATAATAATAAAGATTAAGAGAACAAAAGCTTTAAGTCCAATCAGTGCTTTATGAAAATCCGTGCATCTGCGCAGATATATACATAGGCATGAACATGATGAGCCGCCATAACTCAGTTGGTAGAGTGTCTGGCTGTTAACCAGAATGTCACAGGTTCGAGCCCTGTTGGCGGCGTAATTGTCTTGCTACGCAAAAATCATGTCACAAATTATATTGTATCACTTTAGTATAACTATAACTAACTTAATGGGTTAACATTACACTGTTTTTCCATGCGGGCCTGTAGCTTAGCCAGGTTAGAGCGCTCGGCTCATAACCGAGCGATCACCGGTTCGAATCCGGTTAGGCCCATTTATTTTTAAAAATATGAGACCTGCATTTATCCATCACTAACTATGGGGCACTGTGCAGGATAATATATATGCGGGAAATGTGCGTAAAATTATAAAATATATAGTATTCAAATCATGTGACAACATATATTATCGAAATAAATAGGCATTGGAGTAAGTAAATGAATAAGAAAGTAATATCCATCTTTTTAGCTGTCATCATGGTAATGTCAGTTCTTCCGTTATTTTTAACCACAAAACAGCAACCAACTACTGATTCTACCATCAATTACGATGCACCGGGTTTTGAGTCTATTCCGGGTGCCCATGTAAACCAAAAGTTTAATTCAATCGCGGATGGATTGGACATGATACCAAAAGGCGCAACTTCGGCACAGTATATTGATGTTTCAAAAATATCCGGCACTCCTCTTGAAGCAGCGGTTACTAATGCTATTCAATCGTATACAGTGTACAATGCAAACATTACAAAAACGTTTTTTGCAGATTATAGTGCTGATTCAACATGGATAGAATTGCACACGATCTCACCTGAGGTTGTTGCATTTTCGTATTTTTTGAACCCAACATCATATAATGGATACCAGTTATTGGTTCGCGATAATGGAATATACAACGTTATTGGAACCCCCTTAATATTCGGTTCAAAGGACAAGGTGGAAAATACTATCGATGTAATTTCTGGATCTTCTGAAAGATCGGATAAATTTGATCACGTATTGAGCTATGCTGATATGAATTCCGAATTCCAGCGTGTGACTGTAAATAGCGCTTTTGCAAGCCAGTACTACCTAGATTTTAAGAGACTCGACAACGTAGAATATTCAAGGACTGTTGTTTATCTTGATGCTGTAAACAATACGCTTGAGAATTTGGCAAGATTTGAAGCGAACAGCACAGAGCGTGGTGTTGTATACGATATAACCACTTACGGGAATATCACAAAAGTGATTATTACAGGCAATTTCTATATAATTGCTAATGAACCTGTTGAGTGAGATTTGTATTTCACTCCCTTTTATTTTATTTTATTCCTTTTTGTATGTTATCTATAGAATTATATGGAATTATATATTTAGCTGATCAAAACGTATGAAAATTTTATTTTTGTTGTACATAATGTATAACTTTTGTACTTCAGGAAAATGCGATCGCATGGGCATTTATTGTCTTCACACACCTAGTTTTGTTGTCAGCAAACGAATTGCCAAGCAGAAGCTTTATACCTAAGTATGTTGTTGTGATGTCCGATTATGGCACTAGTTCCATGAACTTAAATTGATGTGACAGTCCATATCAAACACATTGATATTTGAAACTAAAATTATAAACTTACTTCTGGCTATTTAGTCAGGTATTCCATAAAGCACATATAGTTCATCACATTGTGTTGTTCTATCATTAAACGCATGAACGGGTACCCATATGGGTTTACTTACAGCGTTGTATGCCGGAAAAACGAAAATAAGCAATGAATAATGAAAAACCGCTGTATATGCGTGGTTTCGAAGGAGAAAATAATATGGCAGCAAAATTTGAAGTTCCGGATGAATTAGCAAACAAAGCACTTGAAGCAGTAGAGTTAGCAAGAGATACAGGAAAGATCAAGAAAGGTACAAACGAAGCAACAAAGGCTATTGAGAGGGGTATTGCCAAACTCACAGTCATTGCAGAGGATGTTGAGCCCTCTGAGATCGTAATGCACTTTCCTGCTCTTTGTGAAGAGAAAAATGCACCATATATATTTGTCAAACAACAAAAAGAACTTGGTGCGGCATGTGGCATTGGTGTTGCATGTGCAGCTATCGCGATAACTGATGCCGGCAAAGGAAACGAGCTTGTCGAAGATGTTGCACAAAAAGTCAGCGCACTTAAATGATTAAGATAAACAGGAGTATATCTTATGGCAGACGATGATGGTTTTGCAGCAGAGGTCATTGAAGTAATCGGGAACACTGGTATGCATGGTGAAGCCAGTCAGATCCAGTGCCGGGTACTTGAAGGCCGCGATAAGGGACGGATAATTACACGTAATTGTGTTGGCCCTGTGCGACTTGGTGACATCCTTATGTTGATGGAAACATCAAGAGAAGCGAAGAAACTGACTACACGGTGATTGTAATGGAACAGAGAAAGTGCTCATTTTGTGGAGATATGCTTGAAGCAGGAACCGGTATGTTGTATGCGAAAAGAGATGGTTCCCAATTTTATTTCTGCTCTTCAAAATGCAAGAACAATTTCAAACTTGGCAGACTTCCAAGACGTACTGTATGGACAGAAGAAGGCAGAATAGCCCTTAAGAAAGCATAATTAAGGTGTTTATAGAATGGAACAAACTTATGTTATGGTCAAACCGGACGGCGTACAGCGCGGACTTGTCGGTGAGGTCATATCCAGGATCGAGAAACGGGGACTTAAAATATCCGCTTTGAGAATGAACGTGATGAGTGAAGATTCTGCAAAGGAGCACTATAAGGAACACGTTGAAAAACCGTTCTTTGATTCACTGATCGAATATGTCGTATCCGGACCATCTGTTTCGATGGTTGTTGAAGGTGAGGGTGCAGTACCGATCATGCGAACCATAAATGGTGCTACAAATCCGGTCGAAGCCCTTCCGGGTACAATCCGGGGTGACTTTGCTATCGAGACTGGCAGGAATGTGGTTCATGCATCAGATTCTATTGAATCAGCAGAAAGGGAAATTGGAATACATTTCAATGGATCTGAGATATGTGGATATTCCAGGATCGATGAAACGTGGCTCTATGAGTAATAATGTATTAAAGTAATAATACTACAAATATTTTGCTTTGTTCGTTCAAAATTTGTTTTTGTACCGAACATGACAGAATCCCATACCTGGCATTGTTGATTTTAATATATTTTGTTGTACTTTAGTCGATACACAGGTACTTATAGAATGAATTTGAGACATTATTATATAGTATATGTTGATTAAAGGGGATTTTTGACAATGGCTGAAAGTAACAATTTACGCACACCAATTGTCTGTGTTATGGGACATGTAGATCACGGAAAGACCACACTACTTGATAGTATACGCGGTAGTGCAGTTGCTGATGGTGAGGCTGGTGCGATAACCCAGCACATTGGTGCAACAGAAGTTCCAATAAATATTATCACCAACAAATGTGGTGATTCCAGACTGATGAATAAGTTTATCGTGCCTGGACTTTTGTTTATTGATACACCGGGTCATCATGCTTTTACTTCATTGCGAAGTCGTGGGGGAGCACTTGCTGACCTTGCTGTAGTTATTGTTGATATTAACGAAGGGTTCAAACCACAGACGATCGAGTGTCTTGAGATTTTAAAAAGATTCAAGACACCATTTGTTGTGGCTGCAAATAAAATTGATAGGATACACGGATGGAATCCGAACAAGAATATGCCATTTCTGGCTACATACAATAATCAAATTGAGCATGTAAGAAATTCACTTGATAACAAGTTATACGAGATTGTCGGTGAACTATACAAGGTGGGTTTCAATTCAGATCGTTATGACAGGGTGAATGATTTCCAGAAAACCATTGCAGTGATACCGATTAGCGCCGTCACAGGAGAAGGAACACCTGATATACTCCTGATACTTTTGGGACTTGCACAGAAGTTCTTGGAATCAAATCTGCATTATAATGCTGACGGACCAGGTACTGGCACGGTTCTTGAAGTAAAGGAGGAGCGTGGTCTTGGGATGACAATGGACATTATCCTTTATGATGGTACAATGAAAAAGGGCGATAAAATCGTTGTTGGTAGCCTTGGTGAACCTATCCGGACAAATATACGTGCCCTGATGAAACCGCAACCTCTTTCTGAGATACATACGGAAGAGAAGTTCAAGCAGGTAAGCAAGGTCACTGCTGCTATCGGTGTGAAAATATCTGCACCAGGTCTTGATGATGCACTTGCAGGTGCACCTGTAAGGGTTGTAACTCCGGATACGGTTGATGAGATCGTAAAGGAAATACGGGAAGATATCGAAGAGGTCCGGATTCATGTTGATGTTAGTGGAGTTACGTTAAAAGCAGATACGATAGGTTCACTTGAAGCGCTTGTAAATGAACTCAAAAAAGAAAACATAACAATTCGCAAAGCGGATATTGGAGATATATCACATCGTGATATAATTGAAGTGTCTACAATAGAAGACCCGTTAAATTCAGTGATTATCGGGTTTAATGTGGGCATTCTTCCGGATGCAAAGGAACTGTTGCAGACTTCCGGTGTTAAAATGTTCATGAGCGATATAATATACAAGTTGATCGATGATTATACGGATTGGGTAAAGGAACATAAAAAAATATCTGAAAAGACCATATCCGAGATGATAATCAAGGCAGGACAGTTCAGGATACTTCCTGATTGTACATTCCGACAGAGTAAACCCGCAGTGGTTGGTGTGAAAATATCAAGCGGAATGGTCAAGACAAATGTTGATATTATAACAGATGAGGGTATAGTTGTAGGAAGGATCAAGGGACTGCAGGCAAATGGTGAAAATATAGGTGAGGCGCGTATTGGTATGGAAGTTGCTATGGCAATTGAAGGTCCGACCGTTGGCAGGCAGATCAAAGAGGGTGATATTTTACATGTGAATGTACCTGAGAGGCATGCAAAGGTCCTTGAACATGAATTGTATGATTCATTGAAAGCTGATGAGATCGAAGCACTGGAAGCATTAATGACAATTAGGCGCAGGGATAATCCATTCTGGGCGAAATGATTATATCGTATATTCTTGTTAAGGATATACTCACAACCATACATTACACTTATATGCCAATTACACTTATTGCACCTACAATAATACTTATACTTGTACTTATTACACTTACTGCACCATATAACCATACTAATAATTAAATTCATCAATATGATTATTTATTACGATATATAACACAAAACAAAGAAACATTGAGCGATAAACGGAGGAAAAAATTAATGGCAGATTTTAAGGTCGTTGTTTCAGATCCAAAGACCAAAGCATATCAGTTTGATGTGACTGGTCCTGAAGCTAACCAATATATAGGTAAATCTATCGGCGAGACGGTTGATGGCACAACAGTCGGATTGACCGGATACATTTTAAAGATCACCGGTGGAAGTGATAAAGGCGGTACTGTTATGAGAGGAGACCTTCCCGGTCCGAAAAGACAGAAAGTTCTCGCGACAACCGGCATCGGTTCAAAATCAAAGACACGAGGTATCCGCCGTCGAAAGAGCATGCGTGGAAGGGAAATATCTCATGACACATCCCAGATCAACACAAAGGTCATTGAATATGGTGACAAGACCATAGATGTGATTCTTGGTGGAGGGTCTGAGGAATCTGTGAAATAGATGAGGAATATTATATCACTCATGTACACTGTTTTTTGATATTATGAAATATATATACATGTTGTAGAGTTATATAGTACGAGTTGATCCGGATGTTAGCGAGGATTATCTCGTATTCACATATTTCAAATACCTGAAATTTGCAAAATGTGATCCATACGATTTTTTTAATCGATATTATTTGAATAGTGAGGGATTCTGTGCGTGAATTTTTGATTATAGGTCATAAGGCACTTACATCAGGTAATTTTACATTGAATGATATGCCAGGTTCTGCAGGACGCATGGATATCTTGTGCAGGTGTACAAGTGCTGCGCTTTTTTTGTCCCATGATATGAGACGGGATGTGCAGGTGCACCTGCTGTTGCTTGGCGAACCAGACCCGCCGAAGGTCATACGTTTTGATGGTGAGAATTTACGATATCTTTATCCTGATGAGAGAAGCAGCGGTTCACTTATCAAAAAGGCGCTTGATAAAAAAGTTGGAGAGCAGGAAGTAAGGTCAACACCTGGTGTATGGGTACGGCGTGTTGGGCTTGGTATGTTGCTTGATGAGTTTGTCGAAAAAGGGCGCAAGATCGTGTATCTTCGGGAGGATGGGGAAGATATAAGGGATGTTGTCGGGACTTTTGATAATGCTGTTTTTATTATGGGAGATCATAATGGAGTCACGGAGGAAGAGGAGGAAATAATCCTCAGTGCCGGTGCAACGATCACCAATGTCGGACCTCTTTCACTTCATTCCGAGCATTGTGTTACGCTTATCAATAATGAATTGGACCGTACAATTGCTGGTGTCTAGATAATTTGGTATTGGCATCTAATATACGAGACTTTTTATTATCTTCCGGAATGGTTTGGAAATCCGCAGAGGTACGCAGGGAAAAATAAGTCCCCTCTCGGTGAATCTTTTTTGCCATGATCGGTTTTAACTATAGATATCATGATATTTTCTTAGGTATACTCCTGATTTATAACATCATCAATATGTGGGATTATCATTTGCTTTTTAAGCAAGTAAATATTCATTTGAAAATAATATCGTCCTCTTGCAAAACATATATTTTCTTAGTGTATTGTAGTGTAGTGTAGTATAATATAGTGTTAGGTTAGGTTTTTTTAATCTTGTATTGAAGGTATTAAATATCAGTAGATTAAAGGTCAATGACATATTATGGGTTAGAAATTATAGATCATACACAAGAAAAAAAACTTTGTGAAATTTGCGATAATATATCAATAAAACATAAAATATCTATCCCTGTATTGGTATGACCAAAATAACCCCGGCATCCACAATCGGCGAGCGTCCCTTAATAGCGCGCCTGTCGAAAATATTCAACTCCGTGCGCAGTTGCAGCCCTGAGATCATTCTCGGCGCGGGCGCAGATGATTGCGCTGTTATTGACATTACGGATGAGGACTGCCTTGTGGTGACTACTGATATGCTCCACAGGCGCACGGATTTCCCACCGCAGATGTCAGCCTGGCAGATTGGCTGGATGGCTGTGGCTGTGAACCTGAGTGATGTTGCAGCTATGGGTGCGCGCCCTGTTGGTATCCTTTCAGCAATTGGTTTTCCTGCTGATACGGATATCGGTCTTGTTGAGGAAATCGCGCGCGGGATGGCTGATTGTGCAAAGGCGTGCGGTACAATTATTATTGGCGGTGATATCGATACCCATGATGAATTGACAATTACCGGCACTGCTATCGGGCGCGCGAAAAAGAGCGAACTTTTAACAAGAAGTGGTGCGCAGGTCGGGGATAAGGTGTGTGTTACCGGATGTGTCGGTTCAGCTGGTGCGGCACTTCGTGCGCTTGAGAACGGGAAAGGTGCGCAGGTGAGCGATTCCATCCTGTGCGCCCTGTTTGAGCCAATGCCGTATACGGAGGAAGCGCAGAAACTTGCTATGTCGGGCGCGGTTACCTCTATGATGGATATAAGCGACGGGCTCGCGATGTCACTACATGATCTTGCAGATTCGGGCGCGGTCGGTTTTAAGGTATATGAAGACGCGCTGCCGATTGATGATGATGTGCGCACCTTTGCCAAAAGTGCAGACGGTGCGCTGGAATTTGCACTTTATACAGGCGGGGATTTTGGGTTGTTGTTCACAGTGCATCCGGATATGGTGACGGCAGCGCGCAATGCGTGTGATATCAGTGTAATAGGGGAAGTTGCTGGTGAGAATGAGGGTGTCATGATCATGCGGATGGATGGTGTGGATATGGCTATTTATCGAAAAGGTTATCTACAATTGGTTGATATTGATAATCAAAGTGATATTCGGTAAATTGATAAGAGAGAGATAGCATGAGAGGATATGTAAGGTTTTATTGTGTAAACCAGTACCATACATTGCTAGTACTTGCCAATTCGGGCGGGGTTACTTCCATGATGGATACAGGCAACGGGCTTGCGATGTCGCTGCATGGCACTACAGACGGGGGATTCGAATCGATGGTTTATGATGATGGGCTGCCGATCGATGATGGGCGCATCTTTGCCGGAAGTGTTGATGAGGCAGCGGAACTTGCGTTTAACATCGGCGGTGATTATGGGTTATTGTTCACAGGGCGCCTGGAGATGTTAGAGGCTATGCGCGCTTTTGCTGGAAATAATAATCGAAAGGGATATGAACCGTCAGCGAATATGAAGCAGTTAAGAAGTTAGTCTGGAAAAATATTGGAAGGTTATAATGATGAGGAGATATACAAAAATTGGTTTGATTGGATTGTTGATTTTCGGATTGTTTTGCGGCGGAGCTATGGGTGCACCAGACATTAATGACTATACACCATCTGATTCAGATGTGTCGACAAAGGTTGATGAAGAACAGGTGTTTAATATTCATGTGAATGAAACCTGTAATATTACGTGGTACATAAATGGTTCACAGAAGCAATTTATAAAAAGCAAGACTGACGATACGTATAAAAATACTGGTGATGAGAATGGCACATATAATGTCACAGCATTTGTGAAAAATGAAAATGGAACCGATCAGAAAAAGTGGATATGGACAGTATCAAATGTTTCTTTGAGAATAACAGACTCTGATCCAACTGACGACCCGGAATCCACTGTTTATGAAACTCAAAAATTTAATATAACCACGAACCAGAATTGCACAATTGTATGGAAAATTAATGGTTCCACTGATCAAACAGACACAGACGTAAACGATTCATTATATTCTAATTCAAGTGTAATTGCCGGATCATATAATGTCACAGCATTTGTGAAAAATATAAATGGAATCGATCAGAAAGAGTGGATATGGACGGTATCAAATGTTTCTTTGAGAATAACAGACTCTGATCCAACTGACGATCCGGAATCCAATGTTGATGAAACTCAAAAATTCAATATAACTACGAACCAGAATTGTACAATTGTATGGAAAATTGATGGTTCCACTGATAAAACAGACACAGATGTGAAATATTCATCATATGATAAGTCAATTGCAATTGCCGAATCATATGATGTCACAGCATTTGTGAATAATGAAAATGGAACCGATCAGAAAAAGTGGATATGGACGGTATCAAACCCAATCGTTTCTTTGAGCATAACAGACTCTGATCCAACTGACGACCCGGAATCCACTGTTGGTGAAACTCAAAAATTCAATATAACTACGAACCAGAATTGTACAATTGTATGGAAAATTAATGGTTCCACTGATCAAATAGACACAGATGTGAAATATTCATCATATGATAATTCAAATGCGATTGCCGGATCATATAATGTGACGGCAATAGCATCAGACGCACATGAATCACGACAAGAAGAATGTACATTCCACGTCCATTCTTCT
>JBQVMC010000049.1:0-13428 GCA_052361145.1 Methanosarcinaceae archaeon | reverse complement strand
CCATATATTCAAACCTACTTTCCGCACATCTCAAAATCGCTTTAATCGTATTTAGATCAAACCAATTTCGTATCCGCTTCAGATCTAAGGGTAACTGACTCCATTTTGAAATCAAAAGATGCTCTAGCACTTGGTTTTGATAATCCGAATATGTATTTTACCCTGCTTTTTGAAGTGGATACCCAATTTCCCTGTTCCGGGACAAGATAAACTGATTACTTCTTTACAATTATAACATATGCTCTCCAACCTCGGTATTTCTTATGTACATCAACTTTTGCAGAATTACCGAAAGTTGTTATCTTTTTTTCATAGATCAATTCAACTTGTTCCCGTAAAACAAAGTATTCATTTTTAACCTCGACTTTTCCCATATTGTGGATATCCTCAAATGCTTTGTGGTCAACATCCAAATATATGTGACATTATTATTCTTATCAATCCCAAATAATATTTGATATATTTTCTGATATCAGAATTGAATATAAGCTGATGATCTCATCTCGATTTAGATCCTATTGGGATATTGTAGATCGTATGCATCCCATGGAGAACGTATGCTTTCGGCGATACCCAACAACCAGGCAATAATAAATTCAGCCAGGATATCCCTAGGTATTATCCACCAAACTGAATTTGGAACATTGCCAGAAGTTCAGCAGTTGAAAATTTGTTTCACTGTTACTATAATGAAATTTCCCTGATCCTGTCTTTCTTGTTTCCTTTATCAGGTCAAAATCTGAAATTGTATTTTTCCATTCCCCATAATTAAACTAAAAAGTAGGATATATACTAAATTGCAAGCCAATCTTTGCTTTTAGCAAGACAGCAATTCACAGGCAAAACAACCAAAAATAAAGAATGAGATCTATGATCTCATCCAATCATCCCAACCGGGCGCACGTTCAGCAAGAATAGTTACGATATCCTCAAGCATCTCTTCCGGTATACCCACAACCATCTCATCCTCATTCAGTCCTGCATTCTTGGCAGCACCATCGCATCCTATTGAAATGTTTACTTCACCTGTGGTATATGGCGAACCTGTTGCATCGGCACAGGTCGATTGTATTCCTGCAAAGTTCGAGTGCATCCTCCCGCCGCGTTTGTAGATAACCGCCTGGGCGATTCGCCTGGCTGCAAGGGTACTTCCGATAACTATAACCACATCAGGTTTTGTAGGTGTATTGTCAAGTGGGGCAACAATTGTTGCAACTGTCGAACCTGGCGCCGGTCTTGGCATATTGTCAACCACACGTTTTGCAACACTTAATGAAACCTCTTTCCCCAGTTTCTCGAAATACAGTGCACCGGTTTTGATATTTTCCGGATAATCTTCCAGCCCTATTGCGGCCGCACCGCCTTTACATGAATGGTTCACAGAAGTTGCAAAACTCACAACTCCATCATATCTTGCTTTTTGCAGCATCTGGCAGTATCGCAAAGGATCTTTGATCTCTTCCATATTATCCGGAATATCTCCGGATCTTTTTAACAATGATACTGCTATTGGTTTTCCATTAAGTCTTAATAAATTTACGAGTTTATTACTCATTTCCTTATAGTCCATACTGGTACCTCCGCAATTAGAATAAAGTATTGAAGAATAAAGTATTGAATTAAAATTGTACACTTCTTACATATTAACTATCCGATATACCTGTGTTTAATTCATGGTGTATGTATAAATTTAATGACAGCCACCACGGCAGCCACCAGTTGAATCCGTAGCAGCAAGAGTCCCTTCAATAAACCTTTTTAATGTTTCTTCAACTGTTCCTGAAGCACCGGAGTATACTTTAATATTAAGCTCATTAAAGCCCATTAGTGGTCCTTGTCCTATGCCGTCAACAATCATGTGTTCCACACCTTCATTAACTATTTTTTGTACAGGAATTGCACAGGTGTGTTCCTGACCTTCGTCATCGTTGGAAAGTGGCCATGCTTTTACAATCTCTGTGCCTTCAATTTCAGCTACGGTAAATACTTCACAATGTCCGAAATGTTCGGAAACCCGTGCATTCAGACCACCTGGTAAATAACTTGGTACGCATATTCTCATATTTGATCTCCCTTTATTTTTGTTTAACATTATCGCTATATAAATTCATAAAATTCAATTCATTCATCAATTTCTACAACAGCATCAACGATCTTTTCAAAATTGAGGTTCCACTGCGATGTACCTTCCTTGTCTGCAAACACTTTCCCGCTGTCGCCACCTGAAGCAACAGCCGGTTCAATTGGAAGTGTCCCAAGTATCCTGACGCCAAAATCAGATGCAGCTTTTGAAACTCCGCCACTCCCGAAAACATCGATCATTTCATTGCAATGAGGACACACAATTCCACTCATGTTCTCCACTATCCCGATAATCGGGATCTTTACTGTCTTGACAAAATTGATAGATTTACGGACACTTATCAGTGCCACATCCTGCGGCGTCGTGACCACGATCGCACCGTCACAGTCTGGAATTAACTGTGCCACACTAAGGGGTTCATCTCCGGTTCCGGGTGGCAGGTCAATGATAAGATAATCTAATTTACCCCAGGATACCTCTTCTATGAACTGTTTGATCGCACCCATTTTGGCAGGTCCTCGCCAGATAACAGGGGAATCATTATCATCAATGAAAAAACCAATGGACATGATCTTAAGATGCGGAGACACCGTAACAGGTAGTAGTCCGGATTCATCAACATCCGGCTTCTCATTTTCTACGCCAAATAACTTCGGAATGGTCGGTCCGTGAATATCACAATCAAGCAATCCGATATCCAGTCCGCGTTCAGCCAGGGAGGCTGCAAGATTGGCAGCAACAGTACTTTTCCCGACACCGCCCTTTCCACTCATAATCATAATCTTGTGTTTAACATCCCGCAAATTCATAACGACATCTACTTGCGGTTTTGCATTCAATAAATTTTCTGCTGTGATAGGTTCATCTGTCATATTATTTCCTCATATTTTTTGTATTCTGAAAAGGAACAAAAACCTTTCATGTTGGATACCATCAATTCTTTTACCACATTTATCGGCAAAATGCCTGAAAACATTTGGATATTGGGACATTTCGTACATAGGGATAAAATGGCAGTGCCGTGTGGTACTTCCGATTCGTATTTACAATCGTAATATTCAAACTTGTTTTGTGTTTCTGACATAGTTACCCCCTTTTATCTCAATCGCTTTTCCTGTTGTCAGTGCTAAAGCCACTTTTGCTCTTGCATTTTGAATATCTTCCCAAAATGCCCGTCTTGAAATTCCCATTATTTGGGCAGCCTCTTCCTGATGCAGTCCTTCAAGGTCCACGAGTCTCAAAGCTTCAAACTCTTCCATTACAAGTGAGACCACTTCGAGTTTTGACATAGGAACTCCTCTCGGCTTAAAGTAAGTAACTTCAGGCGCATTTTCAATGCGTCTCAGACATTTTGGTCTTCCGGGGAATTTCATAACATTCCTACTCATACGAGAGAAAATATATAAATATATCTCATCATGAAGGGGAATATTTATATATTTTCTCTCCCATGTGTGTAATGTACAGTTTATCCAAAACCGAACCATAGGAATGACAAATATGGAAAATATAGCAAACATAGTAAATATGCAACACAATACAATCGAAATATGCAAACACACACAAAAAATATGTGGGGGAATTAAATGAAAATATGCGTAACATCTGCGGGCGGGAGTTTAGAATCTCCTGTAGACATGCGTTTTGGAAGATGCCAGTATTTTATAATCGTTGATTCTGACACAATGGAATTCGAAGCAATTGAGAATCCGAATATATCAGCGTCTGGTGGTGCAGGTATACAATCAGCACAGTTCGTAGCAAATAAAGGTGCCGAAGTGCTGATAACCGGAAGCCTTGGTCCCAATGCATTCCCGATACTCGATGCATCCGATATCAAAGTAGTATCAACATCCGGCGGTTCAGTTGCAGACGCAATTGAGCAGTATAAAAATGGTACATTGCAGGCACTCACAGGCCCGACTGCAACTGCCCATGCCGGCATGGGCGGGGGTAGGGGACGTGGTGGTGGAGGCGGTCGTGGTGGTGACAGGTAAAATACTCACTAATTCCATATAACTCGCAATATATAGTTATATGAATTATAATTATTAAAAAAATAAAACAAGGTGAATCAAATGACAGATGAATATAAGTGGTTCTTAAAAGATACGATAGTAGATACTGGCATGTGTACATATTGTGGCGCTTGCGCCGCAGTTTGTCCATATGATATAATCGAATTCGATGAGAATGGTCCTAAATTAAAAGAGGAGTGTTACAGAAACGGAGAAGGTGCATGTAAGGATGTATGCCAGCGGGTTATCACTGATGCTTCACGCCTATCTATGAATGTATTCAACTTCCAGGCAAAACCTCCAACAACAATTGGACAATATGAAAAAATAGTTGCTGCAAGAGCAACAGATCCTGCGATTCGAGAAAAAGGGCAGGACGGAGGTGCTGTAACAGCACTTTTAACATACTGTTTTGACAACGGATTGATCGATGGTGCAGTGACTACTGCCGGAATCGCAAAACCAAGTTCACATATCATAACAAGCAAGGAAGCGCTTTTAGATGCAGCAGGTGCAAAATATTCAACAATTCCTGTAATGGCTGCACTTAAAGAAACGACAGATACTCTCAAAAGCGTTGCAATGGTAGGACTTCCATGCCATACATACGGAACAAGAAGAACCCAGTTTTTTGGCGGGTTGAACGTTCATCCGATTGAAGTTGGAAAAGACGGAGAAAAGGCAAAGATACCGAACATCTCATACGTTATTGGTTTGTTCTGTATGGAGAACTTCAATTATGAGAAGCTCACTGCTTACCTTAAAGATTCCGGAATTGACATGAATAAAGTCAAAAAACTGGCAATTCATATCGATGAGATGATAGTAACCACAGAAAAAGGCGACGTGGAATTCTCACTTAAGGATCTTGCTGGTTGTGTATCAGATGGCTGTCGTATATGCAGGGATGCGGTTTCAAAGGTTGCTGACATCTCAGCAGGGTATGCAGGATCATCTAAAGGCTGGACAACATTGATAGCAAGAAATACCAAAGGATTGGAATTGCTTGAGGCGGCAGGAAAGGCGGGTTATATTGAAACCTCTGATAAAGTCGATGTCTCCCTGATAGAAGAGTTCGCAGATCTTAAAATGCACAGGTTCAAATTAGAACTTAAGAAACGTCTTGATGCCGGAAGATCTGTGAAAGGTTACTGGGTGCGTGACTATCCTGGTGTCAGGTTAGAAGTCAAGGGTACTAATTTTGTAAAGATTAAGACACAATCCGGAATTGTAGGCAACGATTATCTTGCAAAGGTTGCAGAACTTGCAAACAAGTATGGCGATGGTACACTCGAAATCACAAACCGTAAGAGTATTGAGATACAGGGTGTCAAAAACGAAGATATTGACGATATAATGGCAGGTGTGTATGGAAATGGACTTATGACCATCGGCATGGGTTATGTTTCTGCCTGTCCTGGTAATGCATATTGTCCGGAAGCACTTGTTGAGACTAAGAATTTTGCGAATGAAATGACTCCGATGTTTGCACAAAAACTTACACCCCATAAAATGAAAATGGCAATTGCGGGATGTTCGAACAATTGTGTAAGAGCTCACCGTCATGATATTGGTATCATGGGACAAATGAAACCGAAGATCGACAACGAGAAATGTACGGGATGTGGAAGATGTCTTGAATTGTGCAAATACGGTGCCCTATCGATATCTGGTGGAAAAGCTGTTATAGACAGGGATCTTTGCAGGAATTGCGGATGGTGTGTCAGGGGATGTCCACATGAAGCAGCATTGGAAGATCAGGTCGGCTATTCGGTCTGGATTGGTGGAAATGATGCAAGAAGACCGACTGATGGTGTCCTATTGAAACCATTCTGTACAAAGGAAGAGATTCCGGAACTGGTTAACAAGATTGCATCTGTGTTTGTTAAATACAGGACAAAACCTGGAAAGGAAAGGCTTGGAAACATAATAGAAATGGTTGGAGAAGGGCAGTTTATCAAAGAAGTTCTGGAGTGAAACTGCCTATAATTGTATAATTGTCAAAGGGAGGTTTTCCTCCTTTTTTTTACGACGTGAAATAATGACTGTGCAGGAGAATCTACAGATAGGTGCAAAAGCATCAAAAAGATCCACTATTGCACTGGTCTTTCTTGCATTTTTAAAGGGAATTGTTGGATTTTATTCAGGGAGCACAGCCTTAATAGCTGATGCGGTTCACACATCCCTTGATGTTTTTACATCTCTTGCGGTATGGGGCGGACTAAAACTCAGTCAAAAAGGCAGTGGTGAGGACTTCCCGTACGGCTACTACAAAGCAGAGAACCTGATCGCCCTTTTTGTTTCTATTATGATCCTCCTATCCGGAGTAGAACTTGTGCGTGAGGCAATTTTGGCCATCAAAGAGCCCACAGTAATAGGATATCAGGGAATTGCACTTGGCACAGCAGTATTTTCAGTCATTGTGATCTATGCCCTATTCCAATACAAGTTAAGAATTGGAAGGGAGATAGATTCACAGGCCCTTATCGCTGATGCAATGCATTCATACACGGATGTTTTCAGTTCCCTTATCGTTGTAGTTGCTATTCTAGGATCAATGCTGGGCATGCCATGGCTTGATAGTGCCGGAGTGTTGTTGATATCCCTTATGATATTCAGGCTTGGATTCCGTATTGCCAGAACTGCGGCATTGACACTGATGGATGCATGGCTTGATAAGGATTCGATAATCAGTATCCGGCAGGCTGTGGGTGATATCAAGGGTGTGAATGCGGTAGGGGATATCAGGCTCAGGAGATCAGGTCTGGTTGTGTTCGGGGAAATATCGGTTGAAATAGAAGGTGAAGCAGATCTTAAAAGAGTAGAGATACTTTCGGATGAAATTAAAAGTGTGGTTAAAATAGAAGTGGAAAACCTGGAGCATCTGGTTGTTAATGCAAAGCCTGGGAAAACACCAATTTTAAAAGTTGCGATTCCGGTTGAGAGCATGATAGGAGATGGCCTGCAATTAAAACCTTCTTACCATTTTGGAAAATCTCCGTATTATATTATCATCGAACTGGAAGATGACAATATAAAAAGATGGGATATCTTCAAGAACTCTGGTGCAAATCTTGAAAGGAAAAAAGGTGTAAAGACTGCGGAATTCCTGAAAAGCCTGGGTGTTAATATCCTGGTTATACGCGACATAGGGGCGGGACCATTCCACTCTCTCCGTGATGATTTTGTAAAGATACTGAATGTGCCGGATGGTGTGGATAATGTCGAAGGTGTTGTGAAAATTATAAATGATTTGAATGTGATCTCATCACCTACGGAGTAAACAAGCCAGTTTTAAATCATTGTTTTTGTGGTTGTTGTTTCAATACATGTAATATTATTTCCTTACTTTGGAAAATAGATTATAGATAAAATTCACTCAAGTCAGGCGAACAATATGAATAATGCAGAATCTCTTGAATTTAAATCGAGATCAATAGACGCACTGCCAATCATAAATCACTTTATCGATAGGGTTAGATATTGAATTTGTTCAGTAATATACAGTGCCACAATATTATTGAGAATGGGCACTGGTCAAAACGTCCAACTCAAAATTGAATGAAGTTCAGGCTATTGTTTTGGATTTGTTGGGGATGTCAAAGAGTGTTTATACTGGAGATTCTTGATTCAGTAAGAATAAATACGATTAAAAGCCAAATGATATGTGCGGAAAGTAAATTAAATAATTTTCCAACAATAAATTAATAGGATTAAAATTGGTCGGGGAAATAAAACATGAAAAAGTTACTACTATTATTTCTGATACTCGTCACGTTGCTAACATCTGCTTGTATCAGTAATGAAAAGCCCACAATAGAAGATACAAATGTGAATATAAGTCAAGAAGACAGCATCCCACTCATCCCTCGTGATATTCTGTTCGGTAATCCGGATAAAATTATGGCTCGCCTCAGTCCGGATGGGACAATGATCAGCTACCTTGCACCAGTAGATGACGTGTTAAACGTATGGGTAGGACCTGCTAATGATCCTGATGCGGCTGAGCCAGTAACAAATGACACTAGCCGTGGAATACGCATCTACTTTTGGGCTTATACAAATGAACACATCCTGTATCTTCAGGATCAGGTTGGAGATGAGAATTGGCGGGTATACAGCGTGAACCTGAGAACCGGCGATACCATCGATCTTACACCATTTAAGGATGTGCAAGTTCGCATACAGGGTGTCAGCAAAAAGTTTCCTGACGAGATCCTAATCTCCCTCAATGACCGTGTCCCCCAGTTGCATGATGTTTATCTCATTAACATCAATACTGGCGAAATGAACCTTGTTCAGGAAAATGAGGAATTTATAGGATTTATTACAGATGACGATTATAACGTTCGTTTTGCATTAAGAATGACATCGGATGGTGGGGAGGAAATTCTTATTCCAACAGAAGATGGGGGCTGGGATATATTTGCCGAAATTCCGATGGAGGATATACTTACAACAGGTCCAATTGGGTTTGACAAGACAGGCATGATACTTTACTTGATGGATAGTCGTAACCGTGACACTGCTGCCCTGTTTGCACTGGATATTATAACTGGCGAGCAGACCTTGATCGCCGAGGACCCACAGGCAGATCTTAGTGACATCATGATTCATCCAACTGATAAGATTATTCAAGCTACCGCATTTACATATGAGCGCAAGCGCTGGCAGATAATCGACGAGTCTATTGCGGGCGACCTTGACTACCTGAATACGGTTGATGATGGCGATGTAGAGGTTGTGAGCCGAACAATTGATGATAAGTACTGGATAGTCGCCTATCTCATGGACGATGGTCCTGTGCAATACTATCGCTATGACAGGGAGATACGGAAAACACAGTTCCTGTTTACGAATCGCGAGGCACTTGAAGGATATCCCCTGGCAAAGATGTATCCTGTAATCATCAAATCTCGTGATGGCATGGACCTTATTAGTTACTATACACTACCATTAGGGAGCGATAGCGATGGTGACGGTTATCCCGAGAAGCATGTGCCAATGGTATTATATGTCCATGGTGGTCCGTGGGCACGTGATAATTGGGGCTTCAGTTCTATACACCAGTGGCTGTCTAATCGTGGTTATGCCGTGTTGAGTGTCAATTTCCGTGGCTCCAATGGATTTGGAAAGGCATTTTTAAATGCAGGAAACCTGGAATGGGGTGCAAAAATGCAAGACGATCTTATCGATAGTGTTGATTGGGCAATTCAGGAAGGCATTGCTGATCCTGATCGCGTAGCGATTATGGGGGGTAGTTATGGCGGATACGCCACATTGGTAGGCATGACGTTCACACCGGAGACATTTGCTTGCGGTGTAGATATTGTGGGACCATCGAACCTTACCACATTAATTGAGACGATTCCACCATACTGGCAACCACAAATTGAGATTTTCGCAACGCGCATGGGTGATCATAGGACGGAAGAAGGTAGAAATCTCCTAAATGAGCGATCTCCGTTGACTTATGTAGATCAAATTCAGCGACCGTTGCTAATCGGCCAGGGTGCCAATGATCCACGTGTCAAACAGGCAGAATCTGACCAGATCGTCCAGGCAATGCAGGCAAAAAATATTCCGGTGACATATGTGCTATACCCTGACGAAGGACACGGTTTTGCCAGACCGGAAAATAAACTATCGTTTTTTGCCGTAACTGAGGCGTTCCTGGCCAGGAGCATAGGAGGACGATATGAGATTATCGGTAATGATTTCGAAGGATCGAGTATTATTGTTCCTGTTGGTGCAGAAGAGGTGCCTGGACTTGTCGAGGTACTTTCTGAATAGATATTAAACAATCAATTAATGCTAGTGCCATGCCAAGCATATGTGTCGTATTTGATTCAAGAAATTGCTCATGAAATTTGGCATAATTATTAAAAAACAAACAGAATTCACAATAAACCATGAAATTCATGAGTATTTTCTTGACACACCTGACTTTACGAAGCAGTTTCGGCTCATTTGCGAAGTAAACCTATCTCATATAAAAATCCGCACCAATATCATGTGCAATGCGTTCACATTTCCCAATATTTATGTCAATCAGACAAACAACCGTCATCCTTGTGCGCATTCCGATCTCAACCGCCGCTTTTGTAAAATCCAGCATTGCTTGATATGAATTCTCATACACAGGCCTGCACAGTCTGTTATACAATTCTTCAGACTCGGCATTGAGACTAACTGACACGGCGTTAAGTCCTGCTTCTTTCAATTCGTAAATGACATCCCTGTCCGGATGAATAAGACAGGCATGTCCATTTGTATCCAGCCTGGTGGTAACGTTGTGATCATGTAACCAATGTATAATTTCAAGAAGATCATTCAGTCGTATCGTAGGTTCGCCAAACCCTGTGAATACCACTTCTTTGAATTCTAACAGGTCGAGGGTTTCCAGTTCACTTATAATCTCACCTACAGTAGGTTCATGTGAAAGGCGCAGGTTATAACCATAAACACCATCTGAATAGCCACGAATGCAAAAGGTACAATTTGCACTACATCTATTTGTAATATTAAGATACAGGTTTCCGTATGCTTCGTAGTAGATCGTATTTTTTTCAGTCATGTTGCTTCCACTATAAAATATTAATATATATTAGATTTGGTATTTGTATACCTGATAGTTTTAGTGCAAAATTTTGATTAATATGAATCAAAATCAATGCAACCGCCGTCAGGCGGCATGTTCCATAATATACAAACATAAGGAAGCTAAATTGTTCGTAAATATCTTATGGCAATTATGGGATCCGTAGTCGATGATGGATTGATCTGATATTAAAAGCATCATATATATATTTAGTACACTTTTTTTATATATATTCCAGATAAACGGATGATGGCAAAAAAGATTCACCTTAAGGGGACTTATTTTTCTCTGCGTGCCTCTGCGGTTTTCCAAACCATTCCAGAAGATAATAAAAAGTCTTATATTTATCTGGCACATCTTTGTGTTTGTCACAGGCAATTGATTTAATGAGTTTATATGCTACTCCGCAAGTCAAATTTACAACCATTTTGTGATAGAACAAATGCAACAAAGCAAACTGATAACTGAAAGTTACAAAAAGCTGACTCGGTTTAGTATAATAAAAACAGCGTATATGCGTGCAATACGTTCCCACGCCATGAATATGAAATATAAAATGGGTTTTAAGCTGTGTCGTTTTTGTATGTTTTTAAAATCGTCGATTTGGGTTAATAGGTTATGAAGTCTGCGGCGGGATATGATGCTCCGTTTTTTTTAGTAGAGGTCAATTGCTGCACGGGGTTTAAAATTTTGAAATATGTATCGATAATTCATCGAAACAAGCTATAGAAATACTATATTTGTATACCTGCAATAAGTCAAGTGCATAAATGAGATTATTTATCTGGAATAAAAACCAATACAACGCCGAGTAGGCATTAAAACTACCTACACAAGTACGATATATTTTTCAGTTCCCCCATATTCCGTTTTTGATTACTTCGTACTTATCTGGAAAAACATTTAAAAAATACATCCATACAGATATTCCGCATTCAATCGGAACTATCTCACGTTTAAACCAGATACCTTCAAATTCATCAAGGCACTTGAGCGTGTCATAGTTTACTTCGTAGACCTCACCAGTGATATTTGACATGAAAGAGGAATCATTTGCATCTTTCACAACACCTGGAAAATTGCCAAGATCCAGCATCGTGTACATTTCCGATGTCTGTGTTGCACAGACAAATTTTGCATTTTTTAGTTTATCATTGTGTAAACAATGCAATTTCAATGAACCATACACAAATACATACATTATTTAAATCCCATGTTCATTCCAAGCAGCGTCTTTTTAACAGGATCAGGCAAGCGTCCGCGCTGCAATGATTTCATGTGTTCCGATGATATCATTTTGACTGCGGATGACATCATGACATCGGAACGCATTAAACCGTCCATAAGTTTTCTTACATATAGGGCAGTTTTGATCTCAAGCCCTATCTGTTCTCTCCACCGTTTATCAAATTCACTTAGCATGCATTTGCCGTTTAAGAACTGTGCAGCGGTTTCACCTGCTATTTTTCCTGCAACCATTGCCGTAGGGATTCCGCCGCCGTTTGTTGCTATAAGGTGCCCTGCGGCATCACCTACGATGAGGGTATCTTCTGTGGCAGTTACTTTCGGAGAACCGCCAACAGGTACAAGTCCGGATATAATGGAAATGATTTTACCGTTTTTTAGTTTTTCACTTGCAACCGGATGTTCATACATAAACCTGTGAAGATAATCGCGAACCGATACTCCTTCTTCACATAAGGCGTTACGGATTCCCACGCCTATATTTGCGCTGTCACCGCCCTGTGAGATGATCCAGGCATACCCGCCGGGTACATAATCCCTGCCAAAATACATCTCAACCGCTTCTGTGTCAACATTCACTCCCGTAAGTTCGTATTCCAGTGCTGTTGCCATCCCCATCGGATCAGGTTCACCGGTCAGCCCTTTGGATTTTGCAACCATGGAATTGGGACCGTCTGCTCCTATGATAACCTTTGAATTTATATTATGTTTTCCAAAAATACCGTCCGCTTCTATTGTTGTACCATTAATTGATCTTACATTTGTCCCTATCAGGAGTTCTGCCCCTGCCCTGGCTGCTTCTTTTATCAGGTATTTGTCAAATCGACGCCTATCAAGTGCATCTGCATTAACTTCAAAACCCTTGGAATCCCCATTCGGGGAGATAAATCGCTGGTAATTTGTAGTTGTGAGTACACAGTCTGCCGGATAGTTCTTAAGGGTATAAGGCAGTTCAGCGTCTGGGATAAGTTCCTGCAATTCTTCATAATGCGGCAGGAAACCACCGCATTGAAGTGGTATTCCAATGTCTTTTTTCTTGTCAATCAGCAAAACAGATGCACCGTTTTGTGCTGCGTATGTGGCTGCCGTTGAACCTGCCGGTCCGGCGCCCACTATGATTATGTCATAGGAGTCTTGTAGTGTCATAATGAGTAGATGTTGTGTTGTAATGATACTAAATGATTTTGATGTTGATTATGATTAGTGCAAAAATTAAATCTTAATTAATTATTATACCCCGAATCTATGCTAAGGTTTGAAGTATGCTCAGGTAATAAAAAAAGTTGCGAAAGGGTAAGTTGTTGAAGAGCTTCGACGTGTTGTTTTCGAAGATGCGACGAAATATTAAGGCTTTTTGGGGCAGATTCAGGTGGCTGTATTAACACAGCATATATAGAACGGATCAGTGCGACAAGAAGCTACACTAAGAATTGCAGCAATGCCATTCCTTCCATTCGGAATGATCTTATTATGGCATGCGT
>JBQVMC010000048.1:0-13889 GCA_052361145.1 Methanosarcinaceae archaeon | reverse complement strand
GTGAAAAGGAAATTGCGGAAAAATCTACTTTTGCTGTTACATGGTATGGTGGTGAACCGTTGATGGCTAAACATATTATCAAAAAACTGACAAAGGAATTTATCCGTATCTGTGATGAAAAAGAATCCAAATATCATGCCGGGATTATCACTAATGGTTATTTGTTGAGTAAAGAGAATCTTGATTTCTTGATAGATTCCAAAGTCACTTTCGCTCAAGTTACAATAGATGGACCGGAAAAAATCCATAATGTAAGAAGACCTCTAAAAATGGGAGGAAAAACATTTCAAAGAATAATATCTAACGTTGAACAAATAAATGATGAATTACCAATTAAAGTTGCAATACGGGTTAATATTGATAAAAGAAATGTGGACAAGGTTCCAGAATTACTTGATGATTTGAAAAACAGAGGAATTAATAGTAAAAAAAATGTAGCAATTAACTTTGGTCAAACAGTTCAATATAAAAATTCCTGCCCCAACATCTCATTACATTGTATGGCATCAAGTGAATTTGCAGAATTTATGATTGATGCCTATAATTATGCTCTTGATTGTGATTTTATTATTTCTTCATTTCCAGCCTTACAAATTGGAAGCTGTGGTGCTGTAGGAACAAATTCATATCTAATTGAACCTAATGGAAATTTACAACTATGTTGGGCAACTGTTGGCAATGATTCATATAAAATAGGCTCTCTTGAAAAGGATGGTTTAGTTTATAACAATAACTATACAAAGTGGCTTGGTTGGACACCTTTTAGGTCTAATTGTAATAATTGTGAAGTATTACCAATCTGTATGGGAGGGTGTCCATATAAGACAATTTACAAAGACGATGTAATTGATGGCGAGAATAACATTTGCGTTTGGTGGAAGTATAATTTAGGAAGTATGCTTGATATTACAAAAGAAGCAAAGAATAAGAATCAACTAATTGTGCTAAGATAAATTTATTAATGAAGGAGGGAAAATGAATTGGTTAATTGTACCTGAATTTGGAGGAAGCCTTGAAGGTTGTTTTTTAAATTGTTCTGGAGGATGTATTATTGTGTGTACTGAAGTATGTTGGAAATGTAGTGGAAATTGTAGTTTCCAATGCTCATTGCCTCATTGTTCTTCAGTTACTGGACCACATGAATAAAGGTAATAAAGATTGGAGGAATTATGAATTGGATAGTAGAACCATCTTACCAAAATGATAAACAAGGGAATCAATTGGCTTGTTCACCAATAATCTTTTTTATTATTGGAGGTTGTTTGATAACTATTTTGTGTAGTGATCTTTGTGTTGTTCATTGTTGGAAAACTGACAAGTAAAATATAGGATATTATATAAGCCCGCTTCTTACAAAGTGGGCTTTCACTAATGCTACAATGATATGATTTTATGATAAGGTTCTATAGTATATTTTAGAAAACACAATATTGACAATAGTATATTATTGATTTACTTTATTGAAAATTCAAATAATATGTAGTGGAGTACCTAATGAATAATGCTAATAAAACAAGAGAATTAGAGAAAAAAGATCGAATCTATTTGGGATTAGTAATTACTTATTTCATCTATTCTGTTCTTCGTAATTACTTATATCCTTCATATTTCTCAAATATTGATATTAACTTATCAGATACATTATACCTCACTGATCTTATCGTCACAGTTTTTGTTGTCGGCTTTATATGTTATTATAATAAATATTTCAAGGCTCAATCTTCTTTTTGGGGATTGGTAATAGATAAAAATGTATGGTACGCTTGTGGTTTTATTGTTTTAGCAATAATATATTTTGTTATTTACTATAAACCAGATTCTTCCATAAATTTCTTTTATGCTTTCTTTGTTACATTAAGTTTTATCGGGTATGAGCTTATTTTCAGAGCATCACTCATTAATTTTATTACTTCTTATATTGGAAATAGTAAGAAAAATATATTTATGTCCATTATCATTAGTTCATTAGTTTATTCTCTTGTTTTATTACCTATTGACAGTCTTTCATACATTACCTTTGCCACAATATTTATTCTTGGGTTCTTTTATCACTTAAGCGGAAATATACTTCTTTTTGTTTTTCTCCTTGCTGGATATTCAGTATCCGATGAATATGGGGTATATGTAGGGATATTTTCTCTTGTGTTATATTTTGTTATTACATTACTGGTTAAGGCATTTGATAAAAAGATATGTACTTAACAGATAATAAGTGGGCTATATGGTTTCATTAAAAGACATACATTTTAAATATCCAAAGAAAAAACAGTTCGCATTGTCTAATATTTCCCTGTCAATTAGTCCGGGGGAGATATTTACTCTTCTGGGACCGAACGGGGCTGGTAAAACTACGATCATACGAATTCTGTCCGGACTAATAGTTCCGCATCAAGGAGAAGTAATAATCAGTGATAATGATTTACAGAAAAGGGAATATCAAGCTCGCAGGAATATTGGATTGGTACTGGGTGATGAAAGAACATTTTATTTCCGCTTGTCAGGAGCACAGAATCTTGAATTTTTTGGTGGGTTATGTGGCATCAAAAGATCATTATTGAAAAATAAAATCACTGAAGTTTTAGAGTTAGTTGGTCTTGAAAATGATGCCAAACTGCAATACATGCGATTCAGTACCGGTATGAAAAAACGCCTTAGTATGGCAAGAGCATTGTTACATGACCCGGATGTTCTTTTACTTGATGAACCCAATAGTGGAGTTGATCCGCATTCTGCAAAATCAATCAGAGATATTATTTATTCTCTTAAAAAACTGAATAAAACAATTCTTCTGACAACCCATGATATGGAAGAAGCAGAAAAAATGTCTGATCGCATTGCATTCATTAAAGAGGGAGAGATTATTAAAATTGGGAAAGTTGATGAATACAAGAAAATTATTGCCAAGAAAACATTTGAAATTGAGTTCAATCATAAATTCAATACCAGAGATTGTTTAATAATCAGGAGCATTGTTGATAAAATCAGAAAAGCGTCCCATTGTGATTCAATTGAATTTGTAGAACGGAAAATCAGGATAAGATATAATGGTTCATTTGATATGAATCAGACACTACAAATAATCGGCCATTGTGAATTTGAAATCAGCCGAACCAATACACAAGAAGCATCTCTTGAGGATGTATTCATTAAACTTGCCGGATAAAATTATGTATAAAATATATCTGTTTTTCAAACGATTCCTTATTACTCTCATAAGCTATAAGACAGCTATGGTATTGGGAATATTGGGAAGTTTTGTAGGGTTGCTTCAGTTTACCTTTATGGGAGATTTCCTTTCTGATGGTAATAGTTTTCCGGCATTACAAAAATATGGTGGCAACTTGTTGTCCTATTTAATCATTGGAACTGCCTTCACCAGCTTTGTAGGAGTATCATTAAGTTCATTTCAGAGTACAATACGATCTGAACAACAGATGGGCACACTTGAGTACCTGCTAATTAGCAATACTCGATTGGAATTGATTCTAGCTTACTCCGGAGTTATGAACTTTTTTCAGGCTTTTCTTAATGTTTCCATATTATTAACTGTTGTAATTTTTGTTTTTGATATTCCTCTGGGTATTAATTTACCAGGTGCATTGATATCAATGCTATTGACGATTACATCTCTTTCAGGAATTGGTCTTATGAGTGCTGGGATTATTATCATTACAAAAGTAGGCGATCCCATTACTTGGGCATTTACAACACTTACCGGTCTGTTAAGTGGAGTACTTTTTCCAGTTGAGTATTTACCACCTTGGTTGCAGACAATATCAGCATTGCTTCCTACGACTCACGCCTTGCACGCACTGCGATTAACCCTTATCCAGAATGCTGGTTTGAATGAAATTATGCCACAGATTATCCTATTATTAATCATGACCTGTATCACTGTCCCTTTAGGCTTTATCATTGTAAGAATTGGATTTAATCAAGCCCGCAGAGTTGGTTCATTGGCTCAGTATTAATTTCATAATTATGCTTCAAATATTAAATTAGTTACGTTATTAGATTATGGAAAATTTAGATACTATCCTCATCCAAATTAAACGAATTTATTGAACGAGATTGATAAGACTCAAGCTCAGATGAAGATTCTGCTTTTATTATTGATAACTATCTCAGTTCATATATATCAATTAATCTTTAGAGTAATACTATTCTGACATACACCTCCTTCTAACATTATTCTACTTGAAAAGAAATCTTTGTACTGATATATTAGTTGAGACTTCATAGTTGAGGGAAAGAAATGAAAATGAGCCAATCCATAAATGATGTTCATCTAAGCTTGGATGCAGAGCTGAGCAGTCTTTATGCTCCTGAAATTCGACTGAGGGGTTCTTTCAGTACACGGATTTCTCAAGATATGAAGATTGAGATCAAAGGCTATGTTGGAAAACAAAAGATGTGCATTATACAAGCGACCGGATGCACCGTAGATCGGAAAAATCAGACTTTAAAATTTCATGATAAAGAGAATCCGTTCTCATTTGTACTTGCTATTGAAGAAAAGCATAATGAAAAAGATTCATCATTGAGTCTACAAGGGCAAGATTCAATTTTTGGTGGATTATTCCCCTTTATATCACAAATTTTCAAACTCAAGTTCTCAGGGGTCGATTTCAATCTGACTACTTCGATACACATCAAGATTCCACACTTTTTAACACGGTATGAGAAGGATACGAGGTTCCTCCAACATACATTCGATGAGCACAAATTAAAATCTCCTTCTTACATGGGTGGTATCGCCGAACAAGGTGAAGAAATTCAGATGCACCTCCACTACAAATCTCTTGATGCATTTCGCCGTATATCGATGCCTGCCATAATAATTGTGTGGGTTTTTCTCCTCGACTTGTCGGTAATGAAATTGGCAAGTGGTGCAGAGGCTTGGAGTGAAGCACCCAGTGCGATTTTGGCTTTTCTTTCTATAAATATAGCAGCATTTGGAAGCCTTGCTGCTATCAGAGTTGGGTCAACGCTTAGGTCGTTGCTCAATTTTGTACGACTTGTTGGTGTACTATGGGTACTTATACTCACAGCAACAATTCGGGTAAATAGTTTCCCATACATTCAAGAGAACATTGGGGTGATTATCGATGCAGGGCTTAAGGCTTCTTTTGTCTGGATTTGCCTTGTCGGTTTTTTTTCATTTATACCATATGCATTATGGCGAGACGAAAAGAAGCGTGGCAAATTTTTTGGGGCTCTGACAATACTCGGTTTCGTAAGCTGGCTAATGCTGATTAAGCTGAGCGCTCCCCTTGACATCGCCAAATCTTTTGCATCACTAATTAACAAGTGATCTTTCTACTACTGGACATATAAAATTCTACGCTTAAGATAAGAGAATCACATAGCTGAGACGATACATAAATCAGCTCTGTAGGGAATTGGCAAATTAGAATGGATAGTTAATCGTTCAGCTTGGGGTAAACGAATGGTGGGCGTCGCAACATTGTGTCTAAAGAAGTAAAATAATGAATCACCTGACCAATGACGATTTCTATCACACCTAGAAAAAAAGGGATTGAAGAAATATGGAAAATATTGGATTGAAATGGTATCTAAGACAAATGAATGAAAGTCTAACAAGTAATTTGTCACGGTGGGACGAGCACTTCTCGATTGTATATGAATATGAGAATATCTTGACCAGTTTCATAGAGGTTTATTCAAAGCGTGATCCTGTTAGGTTTCAGGATTATGTTGCCCTGCTTCTTGTGATTCGTTCTTTTCGATTGACTATTTCAGGTATATTCCTGAGTCTTTCAGGTTACCCAGATAGTCTTCCCAATCTGAACAGAACTGTTTTCGAGATATGGATTCGACTTATTCATATAAAGACCAATCCTTCTGAAGGTGCCATTGGCTATCTTCTCTCAGGTAAAGATGAGGAGATAAAGGCAATCAGCGCTGAGATAGAATTTAGACGAGGGAAAGGCATGGAATATTCGGGTTTTGACAATAACCTTGTCATCTTAAAAAAACAGTATGCAGATATAGAAAGCAAAGCTCTTGAAATTGGCTGTGATCCAAACAAGTCTATACGCAATTATGGAAAATTAAATGTTGGACAGCTAATAAAAAAATGGGGATATCCGGAATTGAAGAGGGCTTATGCTGTCGATTTCCGATATTCTTGTGGATTTATTCATGAGCGTAATGTGGCATCATACCTGTATTCTTGGGGAGAGATAGATAAAACATGGTTTCACCTAGGCCCTGCTGTTCAAGAGGAATGTTTTGTCGCAGCATGGGATATAGTCAGAGATTTAGGCATGTCGATTGCGTCAGCTGCTGAAGTTTTAGAGGATTTAATTATAATTGAGAAAACCCAGCGCCTACTACAGAGAGTGAATGAAATGACTGAATCAATATCAAGGGAAGTGGCGAAATAAGACCGAGACTCCAGAGTACCTTTATTTAAGATTATAAATCTAACAAATGGGAAACTCAACTCTGATGGTTCGCGAATTGTTCAATTCGGGGTATTCTGTAACGTAACAGGATCGATATTGACGGGGAAATTAAAACGATTAAAGATAGCAGTGTATTAAGACAACGGGAGTCTTGACTCACAATACATGTAATTCAAAATTCATGGAGAGTAGTATGTTAGATTTTCAAAACGGATTGACCTACGTAATAGCAGGGTGTTTTATCAATGTCTGTATGATTATATTGAGAGCCATCTTTATTGAAAGATGCAGTAATAGTGTCCCACTGTCTTTTTGGCTCTTTCTATCCATATCTTCTTCTGCAATTCTGATGTCAACATACGGCTTCTACTTATTTATAAGCTTACCAAAGAACTGTTCAAACGATTATACCCTTATATTGACTATACTCTCCCTATTATCAGCAGGTATTATTTCTGGTTTCTTTACTTTTTCTTACAATAGAAGTTCTAAGGAAGAGAGATTTCTACCTAACGCATTAGCTATCTGTTTTACTACTCTATTCTATTTATTATTCGGAGCCGTAAGTTACTATATGGGTAAAAGCCAGTTGATTGAGAGTGTTGAATATGTAAACATTCTTGGCGCCGTAATTATGGGGTTTATTCTGATGGGGAATCTTTTTTTTGACTTTTGGGACTATATTAGCACAGATTGATGAATAGTATGAATTAACTCCAGTTAGATGAAAATATATTACTCACCCAATGGTCGTTTACTTCTTCTCACCTTCAAAGGAATCCGGTGAATAGCGGAGCAAAGGAAATCCCGTTTGATAAAAGACTATCCAATGGATTATCTTGTTGAGTGCGGAGATGACGTCATTTGAAGCTTAGATGATCAGGTGTCCAAATAGTGTCCATGAACTAACCAAATCAGTACAAGTTAATCCAAATCAAGACAACAACATTTCTAATATAAGTAATTATAAGACATTGTATTATGTTATGTTTCAATCTGTTTGGGAATCATCTGAATCGCCCCCTGAACGCAGCGCGTCTACCAATTTCACCACTTCGGCATTATTATTTTGACAAATAATGTCATATTTGCTCCGCTAATATATGAGATAATCTCATAAAAGCAACGTTCTTTTTATTAGAACTTAATCCTTGTATTAATTACAAAAATGACCTATAAGTATGCATAATTTCAATTTATATTTGAAACTGAATACTGAGTATGAAACTATTTGATTTTAGGCTTTATAAATTCAAGGAATTTGATACATTACAACTTCTCGTTGTACTTGTTCCATTATCAATATACTTCTTTAATACATCGTTTCTTTCAGAATGGATAATTGATGATGCAGGCATTACTTATGCTTATGCCAAAAATCTGGCTTATGGGTATGGGTTAGTCTCTCAACCGGGAGTACTTCCTGTGGAGGGATACTCAAATTTTCTCTGGCTCCTAATCATGGTTCCTTTTTTCTGGTTAGATATTTTTCATCCATATATTACCGTTAAAGCTATCAGTTTTATTTGTGTATTAATAACATATACATATTTACACTTTTCTATCAAGCATATTACAAAGAAGATACTACCCTCATTTATTATATTAATGTGTCTATCATTAAATACATCTTATCTAATTTGGACATGTTCCGGACTTGAGAATTCACTACTTGGACTTCTTGGAACAATACTATTATTTTATATGATAAAAACTCCTCCTGATAATTGTACTAATATTAAAAGAAGTATAATAGCAGGTCTTATTGTATTTTCAATTGGATTAACAAGACCAGATGGTATTATATATAGCCTGATATTTCCAATTTATCTTTTGTACTTATTATTATTTTCTAAACTAAAAATTAAGGATGTATTACGTTCGATTTTATCATATACATCTACAGTAATACTGTTAATTGGAGCATTTATTTTATTTAGATATTCATATTTTAATGAATTTTATCCAAATACTTATTATGCTAAAGGAGGGCCAACAATACCAGTATTAATTAAATCACTATTTCTACAGGATACATATTTAACTAAAATGCAAGTATTGGTTTCCTCATTATTTGGTGATTATTTCTGGCTAATAACAATATCAATAATAACTTTATCAGCAACAATTTTAATATTACAAAAAATTAAAAGAGATAATATTGTTATTTTACTATTGTTTAGTTATGTCTCTTTATTAATCCATATAATAATGCCAAATGATTGGATGGGTGAATTTAGGTTTGCGACTCTGTTTATCATTTTTTATTACAGTACATTAATTATCCTTACTACATTAATTGTAGATTTCTTTTTACATAAATTTCGATATAAATCAGAATTCAAAATTCTAATCTATTCAGTACTATTAGCAGGAATATGTTTAGAGCATTACCCAAGGTTTAGCAAGTTTGTTGATGCTCCTATTGTAGCATTTGAAGGAGTAAAAAGATATTATTCTGATCGATTTGATGGTTACGCTGATAAGCTCGATCTTACATCAGCTTCAATATTACTCCCTGATATAGGAGCAACTCTATTCTACTCAAAATTAAGAGTATTTGATTTGGTGGGTTTGACAGATCCTGTCACAGCCAGAACCTTAAAAAGAAATAAAAAGAGATTCTATGATTATGTATTTGAGGAGATTAAACCTACCTTTATTCATATTCATGGTAACTGGACTTTTCAATCTAACCTGGATGCTGATCCCAGGTTTAGAAGGGATTACGTTCCTATCTCAGAATGTCTTGATACTTATATTAAAGACCGGACAAATCAAGATATGATGTCTGGAGATTTTATTAGAAAAGATGCGATTGTCGGAAAAGAGGATATTCTTAATAATCTCTAAATATTCTATTTATTATGCCTATGAGTGACAAATTAACAAAAATTAAAAAAAACATTAGTATAGTTAACATATTAAAATATGTGAATCTTCTTTATTCGTTTTATTTTATTTTCTTATTTTTAACTATCGCTGTATTAAGATTTAATTATAGCTTTGAATTAGAATGGATGGAAGGGGGCATTCTTCAACATGTAGTGCGTATTCTTGAAGGCCAACCATTATACTGTGAGCCATCATTAGAATATGTCCCTTTTCGATATGCTCCTTTGTATTATTATATGTCAGGATTGTTCTCGTTAATTATAGGAATATCTTTTACTCCATTAAGATTGGTTTCAATAATCAGCACAATTGGCATATTTTTCTATATCTATCAATTTGTGATAAGGGAAACACGTCAAAAATCTTCTGCAATTATGGCTGTTGGTTTTTATGCAGCGACTTTTTCTTTTTGTGGCTCATGGTTTGATTTAGCACGCATAGATTCTCTCTTCATCTTTTTTCTACTTTCAGGGATATTTCATTTCTATTATAGTCAGCATCATAAGAATATAATCATCTCCGGATTATTGTTTACATTTGCTATTTTCACAAAACAACTTGCAATTCCCATAATAATATTTATTTTTTTGTGGGGTTTGATTTCAAATAGGCGAAAGGCAATAATAGCTTCCGGGATAACAATTTTACTTACATTTATTATTACATCATTTTTCAATATATTCACTCATGGTATGTTTTATTTCTACATGTTTGAACTTGGGGGAAAAATTACTCCAAGAGCAGGCTATTGTGAATACTTATGGGATTTTATGTCAAATCAACTTTTTCATTCACTTCCCATTATGATGATTCTGTCGTTAGTAACTTTAGTATATATGTCATATAAAACATTTACCAATAAAGGTCTTTTCTTTATTTTATTCACAATCAGCATGATTGGGGCTACTTATTTAACAAGAATACAACCGGGAGGATGGACAAATACTTTTATGACATCCTGTGTGGCTTTAGCGATATTATCGGGAATATGTATTTCCTACATATCAAAGAATACAGAAAAATCATTATCCTTTAACAAATCAATTTCATTAGTGGTAATGCACTTGTTAATAATTTTTCAATTTTCCCTTCTATTGTATAATCCAAAATTAATGATACCTTCAGAACAAGATCACAAAGCTGGAATGGAACTTATCAGCATAATAAAGAATTACAATGGAGATGTTCTCATTCCTTATCATGGTTACTTGGGATATATGGCAAATAAAAAGTACTACCATCATTTTCAAGCGACTCGAGATTTTTCAGGTGAGAGAGGATCATTTTTTTGGAAAAATATTAATACATCTATTAAAACTGCAATAAAAAATAAAAAATTTGATGCCATTATTCTTGATAGAGATTGGTATATACGGGAAGTTTCTCATAATTATAATGAGATTTGTAATATTTTTGATAAGAGGTCAGTATTTTACCCAGTTACGGGATGGGGAGTCAGGCCGGAAAAAATATATCATCCAAAATAATTGTGAATAAATATTCATAAAAAAAACCGTCCCGGGGCGCGGGACGGTTTTTAATTTCAACGATTAATCTTGTAATTTAATTCAGATAAGCTCTAAGTGAACGACTGCGGGAAGCATGACGCAAACGGCGTATTGCTTTCTCCTTGATCTGTCGTACACGCTCACGGGTTAATGAAAAACGAGCACCGATCTCTTCCAGTGTCAGAGCTTTTTCATGATTTAGCCCGAAATACAAATTGATCACCTCGGCTTCGCGGGGAGTCAATGAATCCAGAGCTTTGTCTATCTCTAAACGAAGTGAATCGCTCAAAAGGGATTCATCCGGAGATGGCTGGAATTCGTCCTCAAGGACATCAATCAGAGAATTGTCTTCAGACACTGAAAATGGCGCGTCTAATGAAAGATGCGAATTAGAGATTTTTAGTGTATCAGCAACTTCTCCTTCGGTTAGTTCCAACTCTTTGGCAATCTCTTCCGGTGAAGGGTTTCGCCCCAGCCCCTGCTCCAACCGGCTTGAAATTTTACCAATTTTGTGAAGAGTTCCCACTCGATTTAGCGGCAGTCGAACAATTCTGCTCTGTTCGGCTAAGGCCTGCAAAATCGCCTGGCGAATCCACCACACTGCATAAGAGATAAATTTGAATCCACGAGTCTCATCAAATCTTTTAGCGGCTTTAATAAGGCCTATATTGCCTTCGTTGATTAGATCCGCAAGAGAGAGACCCTGATTCTGATACTGCTTAGCAACCGAGACCACAAAGCGAAGATTGGCTTTTGTTAATTTTTCCAAGGCTATTTTGCTGCCCTGCTTGATTTTGCGTGCCAATCGCACTTCTTCCTCAGCGTTAATCAAAGGGGTTTCCCCGATTTCGCGGAGGTACAGATCTAAGGACCTGTCTTCATCGCGATACTTTAGGGATTGTTTAGCCACAGCTTACAACTATTTCCTTCCTATAAGAAGTTAGTTATAATATACCTGAACATGCAGGTATTTCCCGCTCCATTAAAGGGGCAGTATTTATTAAGGACGCAAAACTCGTCGTGCAATCGTTCCGTCCGCTTCCTGTACTATTAGAGGAATACGATTTGACGATCCACGTAGTTGTTTTGCGATTGTTTCCACATCATTTATTGTCTTAACGGTATTATCACCAATTTGGAGAATTATTGTTCCCCTTGTAATCGATGCCCGATCACTCTGTGATCCGGAAAAAACCCGTCTAACGAACAGCCCCGGAACATGTTCAATTGAAAGAAGTTTCGCAATTTCCGGTGTAAATGTTAATAATTCCATTCCCATCCAGTCATAAATATCAAAATCATCTGGTTGAACTTGTCCTGATCCTGAAGCTAAAAAGGTATCTCGGTCTCCTATCAGGGTATTAACTGAATGACTAATTCCATTTCTATACAGTTCCACCGGCACACTTTGGCCATTTTTAACTGTTGAAACCAAAACTGAAAATTGACTGGCATTTTCCACTTCATGATTATTAAAACTTATAACTACATCCCCTTTTTTGATACCGGCTTTTTCTGCAGGAGAACCAATAAAAACCGAATCAATCATGACACCTTTGACAGCATCCATTCCCTGCCTTTTGGCTTCATTTTCGGTGACATTATTTAAATAGACACCCAGCCAGCCTCTTTGGACTTTTCCCATTGAAATCAAGTCAGGTACAATGGCTCTGGCCAAATTTATCGGTATGGCAAAACCAATCCCAACCGAGCCACCAGTAGGAGAGGATATAGCAGCGTTGACACCAATTACTTCACCTCGTAAATTCAAAAGAGGTCCACCAGAATTACCCGGATTAATAGAAGCATCGGTTTGGATATAGTACTGGTAATTAGGAGTTTCGTTTCCAAAATTAAGATGACTTCGCCCTTTGGCAGAAATAACACCTACTGTAACTGTACGATCCAATCCCTGTTGCGGGAAAGGATTGCCAATTGCAATAGCCCAATCACCAACTTTAAGATAATCAGAATCTCCAAATTGAATAGCAGTAATATCTTCTTCTGGCTTAACTTTCAAAACAGCTAAATCTGTTTCAGGATCAGCTCCAACCAATTGGGCTTCATATTGGAAACCGGTCGAAGTACGTACAGTCAGTTTTTCTGCATTTTCAATCACATGATTATTTGTCAGGATATACCCGTCTTCGCGGAAAAAGAATCCGGATCCTGAGGATGTTGAATAACCTGATCGGCGATACCACCAAGGAACAGTCTCTTCGCGGGTACGAGCAGAAATATTAACTACTGCATCCTGAACTTTTTCCACAACCGATACAAACGGGGATTCAATCTCTCCATTATTGTTAATAAGGGGATATTGTCCTGTTTCAGAAATATTAGAATATGATTGAGCATTTGATTGAGGAGAAAGGTCTAAACCGGACGTAACTATAACCCCGAATATTATTCCAAGAGCGATCAGAAATCCGGCTGTAAACAACGTACGCCCCCATTTGCCCGGTGAAGATGAGGGATGAACCGATCTATTCAATTATCAAGGCCTCCAGACATTAGCCTATTAGTATAGGCATTAACTCACTTAATGTCAAGCACTAAATATAACCGTGCTCAAAACAATCAACTACTCTTTAGACGCATAATATGCCTGTAATGATTCAAAAATTTTGCATCTTTTTACAAAAATTGTCTGTTTTATATATAATTAACTATCCTCATACAATTTACGCCCGTTTCTGTGAATTATTCAGACTACACAGTAGTTTTTGGGTAACAAACACGGACCCTGCGTTCACTACGCAGTAAAGAATAACCGCCATGGCGGACTCTGATAGTGTAATGTACTGTTATCACGTAGTTACTATGTTATAACAATTCATAATAAATTATCTTGACATTTTAGTAATCTTTTAGAACTTACAATCTTGCATGGCATTAGTGGTGTTTTTGAGCCCTTCTATAGGAAATATGGAGTATAATGTGAGCAAAAAAAGCGATTTAATAAATAAAGCAATCCTTCTAGTGTCATGTCAAGCATCTAATGTCGGGTAAAGCCGCCGCAGTTTTATTCGTGCATTTTTTATAGTGAACTGCC
>JBQVMC010000047.1:0-13895 GCA_052361145.1 Methanosarcinaceae archaeon | reverse complement strand
TTTCAAAATCAAGTGGCCAAGCAGGCCTTCGATTTCAGAATAGTGCCAGTTACCCTATGATTTGAAGTGGATACGAAAAAAGTTTATTTTATCCACCTGACACTATTTTTAAGATAGTTAGATCGCCGGACATAACCGTTCCATCGAGTGGAACAGCTTGTCCATCCTTCAATACAATAACGGTTTCTTGATTTATATCAAGCATATCCAGCAAATGTTCGTAGGTAGTACCGATTTTGACTTCAATTGTTTGTTTAGAAGTGCCACCTGCGAGTATTTTAATATCTACCCTGATGCTCAATCTAAAACGTCACCGCCTTCACCTTTCAAGTCATCGAGGTTATCTTTTATCAGTTTATCCTCCAATCCCTCATGCTTTTTGATTCCCTTTCGCTCATTATCCCGCTTATGAAACTTTGACATTTGATTCACCTCATTATTATCAGGTACTATTATTATTAATATTTTCGGGATGATTTGCACGGATTCATACAAACCTTTAAGTCACATCAAGTGCGTAATCTGGCAGGTTTCATTATCGGGATTATATCCCGTAGGAATGTGGCTTTTAATATCAAAAAGCCGAACCGTGAAACTAAAATGAAACATAGGTGAAATAAATTGTCTAAATCGTTTTATGGATACATAAGGGATGCATGGAAAAAACCGCACGAGACTTACGTGCACGACCTCAGGTGGGAACGACTCCAGTCATGGAGAAGAGAAGGGTCAATAAAAAGAATAAGACGCCCAACGCGTATTGACCGTGCACGAGCACTTGGTTATAAAGCAAAACAGGGTATTATTATTGTGCGTGCAAAAGTTCGTCGCGGTGGTATGAGAAAATCAAGATACATACGTGGAAGACGTACCCAGCGTATGGGTAAAAACAAAATTACCTCAGGTATGAGTATCCAGAGGATATGTGAAGAGCGCGCATCCAGGAAATATCCTAACATGGAAGCCCTGAACTCCTACTGGGTAGGGGATGATGGTAAATCCAAGTGGTACGAGGTAATTCTTGTAGATCCGAACCATCCTGTTATCAAGAGCGACAAGAATCTTAGCTGGATCTGTGCAAATACCGAGAAAGGACGTGTATTCCGCGGAAAAACCAGTGCAGGTAAGAAAGGTCGCGGTATGATGAAACGTGGAAAAGGTACGGAAAAGACCCGGCCAAGTCTCAGATCAAACCAGAATAGGGGCAAGTGATACATCATATAATTTTACGTGTAAACGCACACTCGACTGAAGATCAATCCAGGGTTAGAAGTGCCCTGGATTTTTTTTTATTGAATTCGATACCGAATAAAATAATAGGCGAAAACACTGACGACATAGTTGAGATAACTAACGTTAATGGGTATTACCAGAACCCTATTGCAATATTAGGTGCGCAGATCACACGTAAGCAGGATTGTCTTGCATTTGCAAGGTTTATTCGGGAAAATATGCATCCAAAGGATGTAGAATTACTTCGCAATGAGATGCCGGACCGTCTGGATGATGAACAACTATTTCATTTAAGGCTTGATAAGCAGGCAGCTTATATGAAAAAAGTAAAACTCAGTTCTTCATCCGATGCAATAACAGTAAAGGCAAAGATTGCTACATATCCGAAGAATCGGGAGCAAGCCGGGAAGATCGTGGAGGAATTGTTTGGTTAAACCAAAATTCTATGACCTGAATGTTCATTCCATACCGGATGGTAGGGATACACCACATCAAATTGCCAATCTTGCAAAATATCTTGGCTATGCCGGAATTGCAATAACTAACCATTCCAGCAAAGAATCAAAACCGACAGGATTTAAATCGAACGGTTTTGAAGTGTTCAAGGGTATTGAGATAGTATCTAATAATCCTTCAAAACTTCATGGACTAATTGGAAAATACCGCAAGAATGTGGATGTCCTTGTTATCCATGGCGGGAACGAGAACATCAACCGTGCTGCAGTGGAAAACAGGAATGTAGACATATTAGCACATCTCCCTACCCTTAAAGACAGCGGATTAAATCATATTCTAGCAAAATCGGCAAGTGAAAATAACGTAGCTATAGAATTTAACATTGATTCAATTTTAAAAGGTCGTGGCGGGCGAAGGGTGCATACACTTTCATATTTCAGGAAGAATGTTGAAATTGCAAGGAAATTTGATGTTCCAATGATACTTACAAGCAATGCAACATCATATTTCGATCTCCGTGCACCAAGAGAGATGATAGCACTCGCCGGGCTGTTTGGTATGGAAAAAGATGAAGCCATATCATCAATTTCAACTGTTCCGGCAGGTATTATAGCAGGGAACAGGCCGAGATCAGGATTCATTCGGGAAGGAATAGAAGAAATCGTTGAAGAAATTGATGAAAAAATTGATAAAGATACAGAGATAAATCAAAATTATATTATTAAAACATTAGTGAATCAAAAAGGACAGGTGGATTAAATTGAAGATCCTTCCACCCACATTGCGTGACAAAAAACGCTATCTTGCTTTTGAACTTATCTGTGAACATGAAGTAACAAGAGAGGAACTTATACGTGAGATGTTCTCATGTGTGGGTTCATTGATCGGGGATGTCGGTTCAAGTGAATGCAGTATACGCCTTCTTACGTTTAAAGATTCAAAAGGAGTGATACAATGTGTGCACACAAAAACCGAGATGACACGTGCTGCTGTCACCACAATTACACACATAAGCGGTAAAAGGGTTTTGATGCACATACTGGGAATATCGGGTACTATTGCAGGTGCAACAGAAAAGTATTTAGAAGGAATGGAAGTATTTACTCATGAAGATACTAAATAGGGAAATACGGCAATAGAGCAATCACATATAAATGAGGAAAGACTATACTTTACTATTATTGTACACGTTAATGTAAATGTGGCCTATAGTCTCAGTCGTAATCATATATCAATTACACATATAAGTTAAAGTCTAAGTTTAAGTCTAAGTTTAACATCATTATTATCATTTAACATTAACATTAACATTAACAGGAGATGAATTTAGCATGCAAATGGCACCACAAATGGGATATGACAGGGCAATCACAGTCTTTAGTCCTGATGGCAGGCTTTTTCAAGTAGAATATGCCAGAGAAGCGGTAAAAAGAGGCACAACAGCAGTTGGAGTGAAAGCGAAAGAAGGAGTAGTACTGCTGGTTGATAAAAGAATTACAAGTAGGCTCATCGAAGCCGAATCAATTGAAAAGATATTCCAGATCGATGAACACATAGGTGCTGCTACATCCGGTCTTGTTGCCGATGCAAGAGCACTTGTTGACAGGTCAAGGGTTGAATCACAGATAAATAAAGTATCTTACGATGAACCGATCGGTGTTGAGGTTCTTGCAAAGAAGATCTGTGATCACAAGCAAACATACACACAGTACGGTGGTGTCCGCCCTTACGGAACAGCTCTTTTGATAGCTGGTGTTGATGACCACAGGCCACGATTGTTCGAAACTGATCCAAGCGGAGCACTATTGGAATACAAAGCTACAGCCATCGGTGCAGGTAGGAATGCAGTCGTTGAAGTATTTGAAACAGATTATGATGAGAATATGGATATCGACTCCGCGATCGTACTTGCTATGGATGCACTTTTCAATGCTACGGAAGGAAAACTTGATGCTGATACTCTTGAAGTTGGTGTGGTGGCGCTTGAGGACAGGAAGTTTAGGAAACT
The DNA here is from genome assembly GCA_052361145.1 of Methanosarcinaceae archaeon. Lineage (GTDB taxonomy): Archaea > Halobacteriota > Methanosarcinia > Methanosarcinales > Methanosarcinaceae > Methanovorans. Next base: position 10,198 of record JBQVMC010000047.1, on the reverse strand, counting down.
CACACCTGAAGAAGTTGAATCATATGTGTTAAGGATTCATGAAGTTCACATAAATAGTGACGAAAACGAATCGGATAAGGAAGATGATGAAGAGAGTGAAACCGAATCCGCAGACAAGGATAAAAAATAAGTCCGGATTCTGTGTGAGTAAACATCATGTTAAATTATAAAATTGTGTTTTTATTTTAAAGAAGGTGTCAATAATGGTATCTCTCGATGATTCTATGACTGCAAGACTTAAGAAAGGTGGTACGCATTTTGAAGTCGCTGTTGATCCTGACGGGGCACTTGCGTTTAAACGAGGCGAAGATGTCAAGATCGAAGATATTCTTGCTGTGGAATCCATATTTGAAGATGTAAGCAGGGGCGACCATGTTGCAGAATCTGACCTTGTAAAAGCGTTTGATACAAGTGACATATTTGAGATCGCTGCCAGTATAATTCAACATGGAGAATTACAGCTTACAAAAGAGCAGAGAAAACATATTCTTGAAGAGAAGACCAAACAAGTTATAAGCAATATTGCACAGAATGCGATCAATCCACAAACAAGGACACCGCATCCACCTGCACGGATCGAAAAGGCAATGGAAGAAGCAAAAGTGCATATCGACCCATTAAAAAGTGTGGATGAGCAGGTCATTATCGTAATGAAAGCGATACGCCCGATCATTCCAATCCGCTTTGAAGAAGTGGATATCGCCATTAAGATCCCTGCTGAATATGCAGCTAAAGCATATGGTGATATTGCAAGTTTTGGTGCACTGCAAAAGCAGGAGTGGCAAAATGATGGTTCATGGGTTGCAGTTGTGAAGATTCCGGCAGGATTGCAAAATGATTTTTACGGTCTTGTTAATCACCTGACAAAAGGTGATGCTGAAACCAAGCTCTTATGAGAGGACAGTAGAATGAACAAAAAAATAGTTATCCCAGGCCAATTTATATCGAACAATGTAAAAAATGCAGGGCCAGGAACATACATTGATGATGGAAAGGTATATTCACTTTTATATGGAATATTAAATGACAGGAAAACAATTAATGTGCTACCTTTTTCCAAAAAATACATTCCTTCACGAAACGATCTGATTATTGGAACTGTGATAATTGTGACCCCTTCAAACTGGATATTTGAGTTCGGTTCTGCTTATGATGGGCTTCTTCATGTATCTGAATTCCCGCGAAGGGTGGAGCAGGCACAAATGAAGGGAATAATGAATGTGGGAGACTCTGCTATCATTCGCATTAAAGACGTGAATACAGCCATGAAAGTAGAACTTACCATGCGTGAAAGGGGATTGCGAGTTATCAAATACGGCAGGGTCATTGAGATCATGCCAACAAAAGTACCACGGCTTATCGGGCATAGTGGTTCTATGATCACAATGTTACAGAAAGAAACAAATTGCGAGATATTTGTCGGACAAAATGGCAGGATCTGGATCAATGGAAATGATGATGAAATGGATCGTCTTGGTGAAGCAATTGACATAATCTCACGCAATTCAAATGTTTCCGGATTAACTGAAATGGTTTTTAAGTTTTTTAGAAATATAAACGATGGCGATGATGTGCAACACATATCCACAGAAGATGCAGATGATACACGGACAGATGATACGGAAGAGAAAGTGCCTGAAGACACATCCGGGATAATCGACATGCTATTGGACCCTGAATATGAATAAACCTTATGTCAGGGTAGAAGAACAGGGATGAATGAGAGAAACAAGTAAGTTTAAGTTTAGATTTAAGTTAAATTTGGAGAATAGATTATGAGTAAACCAGAGAAGTTTTTTGACGAAAACGGTTTGCGTCTTGATGGAAGGCGTGTCGATGAGATCAGACCAATGAAAATTGAGGTAGGCGTTCTTTCAAGGGCTGATGGTTCCTGTTATCTTGAATGGGGGAACAATAAAGTATTAGCAGGTGTTTTTGGACCAAGGGAATTACATCCACGCAGGATGCAGCGTCCGGACACTGCGATTGTAAGATATCGATATAATATGGCTGCGTTCTCGGTCGAAGACAGGATCCGTCCTGGTACAAACAGGCGTAGTACTGAGATCTCAAAGGTAAGCCGCGAGGCATTTGAACCTGTTGTTCTGACACACCTGTACCCAAGCGCCGTAATCGATGTTTTTGCTGAAGTACTTCAGGCAGATGCAGGGACAAGAACCGCAGCAATCAATGCCGCAGCCATTGCGCTTGCGGATGCGGGAATTCCAATGAAGGGGCTTATATCGGCATGTGCTGTTGGTAAAGTTGATGGTAAACTTGTGCTTGATCTTGGCAAAGAAGAAGATAATTATGGAGATGCAGATCTTCCTGTTGCAATGACACAGGATGGAGATATTACATTGATCCAGATGGATGGAAATCTCACACAGGATGAGTTTAAAGAAGCAATGGAAATGGTAGAGATAGGATGTAAACAGATCCTTGAGATTCAGCGCGAAGCACTTAAAAATAAATTTATCAAATTTGATGCCGAAGAAATCGAAGAGGAAGTAGTAATCGAAACATCGAAATCTGTTGAGATCGATGAAACGGTTGAAATTGAATCAGAGGTTGATGAAACGATTGAAAATGATGTAGGTGAAGCGGTTGAAATTGAAACCGAAGAAGAAAATGAAAAAGTCGTAGAAATGGTCGTAGAAGTTGATGAGAACTACGAAGAACCTGAAGAAAATACTGATGATGAAGATGTAGAAGAAGGTGAGATAAATGAGTGAAGTTATGTCAAAACTCAAGAAAGATTATATCTATAATCTAATGGTTAAAGGCCAGCGCGAAGATGGTCGTGCATTTGATGAGATTCGGGATATAACACTTGAAACACATGTTATCGATAAAGCTGAAGGATCTGCCAAAGTACAATATGGCGACACACAGGTTTTAGTTGGTGTGAAAATTCAGGTCGGCACTCCTTTCCCGGATTCACCGGATGTTGGTGTAATTATAACCAGCTTGGAATTAAACCCAATTGCATCACCGACTTTTGAATCAGGACCTCCAAGAGAAAATGCTATCGAGATGGCTCGTGTGACGGATCGTGGAATTCGTGAATCAGGCGCAATTGATTTAAAGAAGTTGTGTATTACGGAAGGCAAAGAAGTCTGGATGGTATTTATAGATATACATGTGCTAAATGATGACGGTAATATTTTAAATGCTGCATCTCTTGGTGCAATTGCTGCACTTATGACTACAAAAGTTCCAGCTGAACGCAATGAAAAAGGTGAAGATTTTATTCTGCCTGTTCGTGAGATGCCAGTGTGTATTTCATTGGTTGATATTGGCGGACAGTTAATAGTCGACCCTGGACGCAATGAAGAGACTGTTTGTGAAACAAGGATATCGATCACATCCAATCAGGACGGTTCGATTTGTGCTATGCAAAAGAGCGGTGAAGGTGCACTCTCAAAAGAACATGTGCTACAAGCAGTCACTATTGCATGTGAAAAAGCTGCACAGGTGCGAGAGGAACATCTTTTAAAAATATAGTTATTTAATTCACATTTAAAGGAGACATAATTCATGGCTAAAAAATTTACACGGAAAGGGCGAGTGTCCAGATCCGCAGGTCGATTTGGTACACGATACGGCAGAAGAGATAGAAAATTGGTCGCTGATCTTGAAGAACGCATGCGAATGCCGCATAAGTGTTCAAATTGTGCACGCCCTAATGTGAAGAGGGTTGGTACTGGAATATGGAAATGTACCAAATGTGGTTACACCTTTGCAGGTGGAACATATTTACCAACCACATCTGTTGGACAGACTGTTATGCGTACAGTTAAAAAAGCAACAGAAGTAGTAGAGTAGGTAATTATGGGCTATAAATGTACTCGATGTAAACGCGATGTCGAGATCGATTATGAATATACCGGTATTCGCTGCCCGTATTGTGGTCATCGTATAATCGTAAAAGAGCGACCGACTTCTATAAAACGTGTCAAGGCAGAGTAAGAAGTATGTTAATTACTTCTTCTCGTAAACCATCCAATAAAACACGCACATTATGCAAGTACTTATCTACATTTTTTAACTGTGAGTATGTAAACCGGGGAAAAATGGGCATGGGTGAGGTTTTACACCTCACACATAATAGTCCCCTCTTAATTGTTGGTGAATTCCACGGCAATCCTGGAAGTCTTGTATTATATAATAACAATGGTTTTTGTTTGCTGTCAATTTACATGACAGTATCCTATCCTGTAAATTCAAAGTTTTCAAAACTGAAATTAGTTGAACCTGTTATTGTTATTGTAAGAACCGGTAAGTCTAAGCTTGCTGATGCACTGATCAAAAGTCTTTCGTTTAAGCGTGCCGATGAACTATCCAATCCGCGTTGTATTATAGTTGATGATAATAGGATGAATTTTATTAATTCGGATGATCTTCTTTTTAGCCTTAAGGTCAAAAGCCTTAAATTGGATTTTTCGGAGTGAATGGATTGAAGTTTAAGGCAAAATTCATTTTTGAAACGGACGATGCATGTTCGATCTATCAATCTATTTTACCGGAACTTGAAACTCCGGTATCTGGTAAGTCTATTATTAAAATGAGAGTGTCAAACAGTGATTCAAATCTTATTTTAACTGTGGAGGCAGAAGATGTAGTCTCTATGCGTTCAACTTTGAATACATGGTTACGCCTGATACAGGTTGCACATGAGATATCACAGACTACTGGTCGCACATGAAAACCCCCCAGGTTACTAACAATATATTATGTTTTAGGCGGATTATAAGAACCATTTTGGTTTTTTGTACGTTTTCATAGAAACATTAAAATCCCTTTAGTGATTATTGGGGTTTTAGGTGAAACCAAATGACTAATGAATTACCCCCACAGATACAGAACCAATTAGCACAATTACAACAAGTTCAGCAGCAAGCACAGGCGCTTGCAGCGCAGAAAGGCCAGATTGATAATGTTAAAAAAGAGTCTGAAATGGCACTTGAAGAACTTGTAAAATTGCCGGATGATGCTGTTATTTATAGGGCAATTGGAGAATTGCAGGTATTATCCAGTAAGGAAGAAACAGTTGCAAAATTGAATGAAAAAAGCGAAACCCTGTCATTGAGACTTAAATCCATTAGTAAACAGGAAGAGCGTGTTTCCAAACGTTTTACACAACTTCAGGAACAACTTGAGCAATCAATGGGAACTCAGGCACAATAAGTGCTTGATGTCCTGATTATGACCATCAGATAAAGCGATCGTAGGTTATATTGCTTTTAATTGATAATTAGAGGTATCATGCAAGTTAATGAAGTAGAGTTCTATAATAGGCTTCTGGATTATCACAATATTTTATTCTTATGTCATCGCAACGCTGATCCTGATGCTGTTAGTAGTGCATATGCATTATCTGAAGCTATTGGAGGTACTGTCGGACTTGTTGATGGAAGCAATAGGGTTGCGTCTCTTCTGATTGACAGGCTGGAACTTGATATAATAGATACACCGAATCCTTGTGATTACGAGTTTACAGTTGTAGTTGACACATCCACAAGCGCACAGTTAAATGACATACAACTTAAAAATTATTGTGTTATTGACCATCATATGACTACAGCCCTGACAGAGAATGCTGACTTTTTCCTGCACCAGAATGCATCATCTACAGCAGAAATTGTATTTAATGTGCTGCGGTTTATGGAAGCACCGATCATGCGGCGGACAGCACTCAGTCTTATGACAGGTATCATAACTGATACAGGACATTTCAAACATGCTAATCCTTCCACATTCAGGACAATGGCAGATATTATAGAAATTAGCGGTGTTGAATATGCTGAGGTATTAGAGCTGATGGCCGCCACCCCACAGGATGTCTCAATGCGCATTGCAATGCTCAAATCCGCCAAACGTGCACAGGTTGAGCGCGTTGATGACTGGTTGGTAGTATTATCAAATGTAAGTTCTTTTGGAGGATCAGCATCATCAATGCTTATTAACATTGGTGCGGATGTGTCACTTGTCGGAACATCCCGTGATAATACAATACGAGTGAGCGGCCGTGCAAAACGTGATGCTGTGAGTGCAGGAGTAAATCTTGGACAGATCATGGAAGATATCAGTGAACATTATCAGGGCACAGGCGGCGGACATGCAGGCGCTGCTGGAATCGATGTTGTTGCAGATGTGGATACGATTCTTTTTGAGTGCAAGACACGTGTATGCGATATTTTAAAGAACAAGAAAAACCCCTCGATTTTATAAGTTGTGATGACAATCTTTTTGGGTTGTGTTTTATTCGTAAAATTGATTAGTGCGAGTTAATTCAGGCATAGCGAGGATTTTCTCGTTGTACATGATATATAACTTTTGTATACACAAAGTATATCTTTTTGTACTCCAAGTAAATGTGACTGGAGGGGCATTTTCCTGTTACACATTTATCTGGTCATTTAAGAGGCAAATTATATGGTAGAGTACTGGAACCCACAGGTAGAACGAATGCCTGTTAACGAGTTAAAAGAATTGCAGGAACAGAAATTAAAGAAACTTGTACATTATGTTTACCAACATTCAACATTCTACAGGAAAAAGTTTGATGACGCGGGTATTAAACCATGGGATATCAAGACACTTGACGATATAAAAAAACTGCCTTTTACGTACAAAAAGGATCTAAGAGACACATACCCCACAGGTATGTTCTGTGTACCAAATGAACAGCTTGTACGTTTCCATGTTTCATCCGGAACAACAGGCAAGCCGACAATTGTCGGATATACAAAAAATGATATTGACCAGTGGTCATTGTCTCTTGCACGAGCGTTGACGTCGATTGGTGTGGGGCGCAATGATGTTTTACAGATAAGTTATGGATATGGCCTTTTCACAGGCGGCCTTGGAATGCACTATGGTGCGGAAGAGGTAGGTTCTACAGTATTGCCAACAAGTGCGGGTAATACAGAAAAACAACTCGAACTGATGCAGGACCTTGGTACGACCGTGCTTGCATGTACACCATCATACATGTTGTTCATGAACGAGGCTGCAAAACAGGAAGGCATCAGTATCAAAGATGACACAAAATTGCGCATAGGTATCCTTGGTGCTGAGCCATGGACAGAGGGGATGCGTGCGAGAATTGAAAAATCAAGCGGTATAAAGGCTTATGACATATTCGGGACTTCCGAACTTAGCGGACCACTGTTCACAGAATGTACATACCAGAACGGGATACACATCTGGGCAGACCAGTTCTTAATAGAGATCATTGATCCTAAAACCGGTGAGCAATTGCCTGATGGTGAGCAGGGTGAATTGGTTATTACAACGCTTGCAAAAGAAGCGCTGCCGCTTATCAGGTACAAGATCGGTGACCTTACTGTCAAGACAAGTGAAATATGTAATTGTGGACGCACACATCCGCGTATCATGCGTGTTTCAGGACGTGTTGATGATATGTTGATCATACGTGGCATCAATGTTTTTCCGGGTCAGATCGAATCGGTTCTTATGAACATTCCGGATGTCGGGGAACACTTTATGATCATTGTGGATCGTGTCAATGAACTGGATACAATGAAGGTTCAGATCGAGATGACCGATGCTGCATTTAGCGATAAGGTAAATGATATCATGTCACTTGAAAAAAAGGTTGCATCTTCCCTTAAAAGCGTGTTGAACCTTGCCGTAAAGGTAGAACTTGTTGAGAACGGCTCCTTGCCAAGGTCATTGGGTAAGTCAAAGAAGGTTATTGACAATAGAAAGATATAACCGTATTAAACTCAAACTCAAATTTATAATAAATTCAAGTATAATTGTTACTAAATATTAGGGGTAGTTAAATGGAAGATAAGATAATAAAACAAATTTCATTGTTCTCGGAAAATAAATCAGGCAAACTTGCCAGTATTGCCGCTAATCTTAAAAATGCCGATGTAAACATACGTGCATTCACGATTGCAGAAGCAGGTGATTTTGGAATTGTGCGAATGGTTGTTGACAAGCCGGATGTGGCACATAGAGTACTTCACGACGCCAGTTTCACAGTGTCTGAAACAAGTGTGCTCGGAATTGAGATGGAAGATGTGCCTGGCAGTTTGTCGAACATTGCAGATGTTTTAGGTAATCATAATATCAACATTGATTATGCATACGCTTTTGTTACAAAAACAGATAAAGCAATGTTAATTGTGCGGGTCGATGATATTAAATCCGCTTTGAAGGTTTTGTCAAATGCAAATATCAGTCTTATTGATATGAATGATATTGGAGTCTTTTGAGTTTTTTCTGGTATTTTAAATTATAATAACCGCAGATGCACTCAATTACACGTTATTATTTTACTTTATTTGTATCAGGTGGCAATTAAAGCTGTGTCCGCAAATGTGGGGTTAGTTCAGCTAAAAAATGTCGATGTACGAGTTAAGCCAGAAGGGATATATCGGACACTTTTTAATATATTCCAGATAAACGGATCATGGCAAAAAAGATTCACCGCAGAGAGGACTTGTTTTTCTCTGCGATTTCTGCGTGCCTCTGCGGTTTTCAAAATCATTACAGAAGATAATAATAAGTCTCATATCGGGCACAATGGATGTATTGACAATGCGATTTTCCAGAGAATCCAGAGAAAACAGGACGCTGTGAGATATGTAGAGTCTTTATGGTGATTACCATTTAGCATACCCTGATTAAAACCACTAATATTTTATATCTCCACAGCACATATACTATAACCTTTGCATTTAGCGATTACAATATGACAAAAAGTCACGCTACTCCAAATAAAATCGGCGGAGCACATACAACTATCATTGGTGGACGCCGTGGAAAGAAATTGATCAATACTATACTTGTTCACTCCGAGATAAAGCGGATAGTTCCATCTGTGATTGTAGTGAAGGGAAATGCAGCGGGCGGAGCAATATCCGGTAAAATCCTGCGTTCAGATCCAAGAGGAAATCTTCGTATGATCATAACGCATGGAACTGCTGTACAGGAAATAAGAATAATCACGAATGTGGGCGATAGTAATGAAGGTAAACGATTGATGAATGAACTAAATACAATACTTTTCGGGGATATGGAATAAGTGTGAACTATGTTTGTTGGAATCGATCATGGGACTACTGCAATGCGCTTTGTTGGTATCGCAGGTGATAATATTAAAAAGTTCGAATTATTACGAAGCGATGCAGCTGTTATGTCCGAGGCACAGATCATTGATTCGATCACAGGAAATGTTAAAATTGAAAAAAGTGAGATCGAACTTATCGCAGTTACATATTCTATGGGTGATGGGATCACTGCGATTGAGGATATCAATTCGGTTGAAATGAGAGGAGTTCAAAGTATTGAAGGTGCCGGCAAGAAAACTGGTGGGGGGGCGCGTGTTTTTGATGCCGTCAAAAATTCAGGTATACCTGCTATTCTCATCCCGGGAATCCATTCAAAGAGTCATACTGACCCGCGCATGAATGTTTTTTCACATTCAACAAGTCCGGAGAAGATCGGTATCGCATACCATGCGCGGTGTAAGGGATATAACAATTTTGTGGTGTCTGATATCAGTTCAAATACTGTGACATTGGGAGTTGCAAATGGTGCGGTTATTGGTGCAATAGATGCATGCATATTCGCACCGGGAGTGCATCACGGACCACTTGATCTACAGGCTATTCGGGATGTTGATGCTGGCATCTGTACTGCAAACGAGGCATTCATAAATGCCGGGGTTTTGAAAAAAACCATATATACATGCATAGAAAAACTTCTTGATGGCGCAGCAAGGAGTGAAGAGAGTGCACTGCTCGCACTTGACACTATTGCCCTGTTCGCTGCGATGGAGATTGTCAGTATCGAAATACTGCTCAAGGATCATGGTAGCAAGGAAGAGATATTCCTTGCAGGTTCGATCGGGGAATTTGATCGTGTCGTGGATAGGATCAATGATCATCTTGGTGTTAGATGCCATGTGCTTGGTAAATGGAGTGCTGCTATTGGATGTGCTGAGATTGCACGCGACATTTTTGGTGGGGCTGAGGATATATTGGGAATTGATGTGAACCATATATGTTTTGCGTAGGTTTTTTAGGAATTGTTTCAAATTTTAATCCGGTATTTGGAAAAGCTCAACACATTGTTTACATCCCAAGTTTCCCACCCAAAAATCAAAACCCCCATCGTATGGCTGCACACCTCTAAAAATTCAGACATTTGTTGGTCG
>JBQVMC010000046.1:0-14094 GCA_052361145.1 Methanosarcinaceae archaeon | reverse complement strand
TTGAAAAAATCCTCAAATTTGTTATTCCATGTTGAATCGGGGGATTTTATTGTTCTGTGTATCACTACTTGCTTCATATTGTCGTAGAGTATTTCATCGGTGCAGCCATCGAAATATCGAAATGCATTCAAATGACATTTTATGAGTGTGGTAACATCATTATTTAACGTGAATTCGATGTATCTCATTCTTGAATAACCAAGGATCGTTGAAGCAATAGAGTTTCTTTGTTTTTCCGTCAATTTCAATTCTACCAAATTCAGACCAGTCTACTTGAGATTGGACTCCTGGTTTTGTTTCATATCTGAGTATGGCAGGAACTCTGGGTTCTGGTCTTGTTTCGCGAACAAAGTCTTTGACGATTGTGTATTTTCCGGTGAATCCCATTTCCTGTATTTCTCTGTGGAGGCGGGATGCAGTGTATGGTCCTTCGTGGAGTTTTGTGATGATGTATTCTTTGTATTCATCAAGCTTGCTTGTTTTCTCAATTCGTTTTTTTGATTTAGGTAATGATGTGTTGTTCAAATGTTTGCTTACTGTTCGCCTGTCAAAACCAGTTTTTTTGGATATTGCCCTAATGCTAAAACCCTGTGCATGTAGATCTCTTATCATATAAAATTCCTCAATTTCCAGCATATTTTACAACCTTTGGTGTTTTCACCAAGATTGTAAGGTGGTGTATTTTTAAACCGCCACAATGGTGTATTTTTACACCGCCGTTGACAATACTGAAGGCACAAGAAATTGGGTCTTTAAGGATGAAGCGGCAACACTTGTTCTGTTCGCAGATACAAAGATTCGTCGTCATGTCATGGTGAAACTTGATAAAAATCCATATCTTGACAGGGGTTATTTCCTTGAGAGATTGGGTAAAGTCCAGAAACGTACTCCATGGATTCAAACAAGACTTTCATACTTCGCATACCGCCGCCCGGAATACGGGTTGTGAAATGCTTGAGCGGAGTGCGGCGAAAGTCGCACGCTCCGTTCTTAGAGGGCTGGGGGTCGGCAACGACCCTTGGCTACTCGACTACAACTATCAATTTGTGGATAATTCAGTCTATTGATAATGTTTATGTATGGCTGAATAGTTACAAAAAGTAATAGAATAAAAACAGATGTACATTTGAGCATCGATCCTGAACCCTGAAATTCATTCAAAATGACACATCACAGGTAAGGCAAGGTAAAGTAAGGTAACTAACAGCAACCTTTGCTCATCCCGTCTCACAATTTTTTCACATGTCTAAGATCAACAGCTATCCCCCGTGTAGATTCTTCCATCTCTTTTCCACTCATCACCGCACGCCCGACGCAAAATGCCTTGCTACCAGATACGATAACATCGTCATTTGGCCTGATATTCGGATCTGCACCAGTCACACCAATAGCAAGTATCGATCCCTTTGGTACAAAATCCTCAATCCTGACTACATACCTGTTGCACGGCAGCAACATTTCCGCTCCTGCTATTGTAATGGCAAGCGTGCCGTATTGTGGTACAAGGGTTGCGACATGGGTCTTATCAACATACACCTGATGTTTTGGATATGGTGCTTTAACAACCGCACGATCCGGTATCAATAAATCTCCGGTCCCATGACCGAATTGGTAATCTGTGATCTTGCGCAGAATATCTTTTTTTACAGTCTCAGCCGAACGTTTGCGCCCGTCACAAAGTTGTGAAATCGTATCCCGAAGGTTTCGCAGTGATTCATGAGATGTCACACTGCCGCTGCTCGTATAGATAAACTCCACCCCAAGTTCTTTGCTCACGTTTTCGCATATATCGCGATATGCACCATTCACATGTGCAACAATGGTTGAATAACTATGTTTTGAAAGGTAATTTGCAAGACAACCACCCACCCACGCCTTTTCCTCTGCATCCCAGTATCCCGTGACCGCTATATCATAATGTGCAGCAGGATAGGTTAATTCAAGTTCACGCGGAACAATACCAAGCGGGGATGTAATGATAACCTCATGTACGAACTTGCGACCCTTTAAAAGCGCTTTGATAAATTTGCGGTGTGAATAAGATATGCCGTATGGTTTCTTTGCAGAACATGGCAAGAGGAGTAAGATATCAGCATCAGGTGGGGTGTATCTTTCATTGATCCGGTTTGCAAACCGCACAACTTCCGGACGTGTCTGTGATTCACCGGTATTTGCAATCATCTGGTTTGATCGCACGATCGGTGCGTGCTGCTCTACATAATTGTATTCCGAATCTGCTATACGCAAAAGCGCTGTTAACCAGGGGCGCGTCCTGCACTGTCCTTCCACATATTCCCGCAGGGTGCCTGCACGTATTCTTTCCCTCACAAATGCGAGTTCGGATCCAAGCATGTTCCTGTTATGTTTTTCAAGTTGCTGTGCACGCTCTTTCTTTTCCATAGTCCTGAGCTCTTTAATATCAAGGTGCGCGCATGTTTCACATTTGCATGGGAGTTCTGCAAGGGCATCAAGATAGAACCTGCCGGATGATGTCAGGTAGATATCATTGTACGCCGCAATCACCGCGCGCGTATCATCCACAATATCGATCCCGAGGTAAATGAGCATCGCTGCATTTTCTGGCAGGCAAAGGTTTGGCACATACACCGCAGTATCGGCAGGCACGCTGTTTTTAAGTTCCAGCAAGGTATTGAAAAAACCTCTTGGATTGTTCTCAAAACTCCCTGCACCTTCCATCACGTACAGGTCGCTTTTCCTGGCCTTTTGCCCTGCACGGAATGTAGTTCCAATAGCACCACTGGTTTTGATCATAAGATCAAGGTCATTAGAAGCTTTTATTGCCACATCATCGGGTGCGGCAGGCGGAAACGACTGGTGTGGCAGGATAATTAGCGTATCATCAAGAACCACAGTGCGCATCTCATCAAGATGCTTCTGTGCATTTTCCCCTGATCCAAGTTCCCAGAGCGAACCCGCATCAAGTATCGGGTTGTTTCCTTCTTTCCATTTCCTGAGTTTGCCAGTCTCAATAATATGCGGTGTCCGTATCGGTGTGCTAAGCAACAGTTTCCCGATCCTTGCGGTTCCGTCACGGTGCTGTACTTCAAAATATCCTGTCATCGAATGTAGATACGCATACATAGATGTAAACGTTTGGTAAAAAGCACCCGAAAACTTTAAGCATAGTATAACGTCTCAAAATAATTGATAATAAATGGATATAATCAAAAAATTGCAGGAAATGGTTGGAATTGATGGTGCAACAACGTCGCCCGTGCAGTTATACTGTTATTCATCAGATTCGTCGCAGATCCGCGGCATCCCTGACTGTGTTGTGCGTCCGCAGAATACCGGGCAGGTCTCACAGTTAATGCGGTTTGCAAATGAACATGACATTCCAGTGACGGCACGGGGTGCAGGCACAGGTCTTGCAGGCGGAGCTGTCGCGCTTAAGGGGGGAATTGTCCTTGATCTTTCAGGCATGGACCGAATACTTGATATTGATATCAATAATTTACAGGTTGCAGTCGAGCCCGGAGTTATTCATTCCGGACTCAATAAAGCATTGAAGACAAAGGGTTTCTTTTTCCCGCCTGATCCTGGAAGTTCGGATATGTGTACGCTCGGGGGACTAATTGCGAACAATGGGAGCGGGATGCGTTCTGTGAAATACGGGACAACAAAAAATTATGTGCTTGATCTTGAGGTTGTAATGGCAGATGGCAGTGTAATAAACACAGGTTCAAAAACATTAAAATCATCCGCAGGATATGACCTGACACGGCTTATGGTCGGTTCTGAAGGAACGCTTGGTATAATCACAAAAGCGGTGCTTAAAATCCTCCCACTTCCAAAGGCGCGTACTGTTGTACTTGCATCATTTGAAACGCCGGAACTTGCAGGGAGAATTGTAGTAAAAACGCTTTCTTCAGGTGTTATTCCATCCGCATGTGAAATACTTGACAGGTCTACTGTTAAGGTAATAAATGCCTACAATACCAATATCGCAATTCCTGATGCGGGTGCTACCATATTGTTCGAGTTGGACGGAACAGGGAGTTCGGTTTTGGAACAGGCGGAGGTCGTTGAGGCCGTATGTAAACCTCTTGCATCCGGTGTTCGTATTGCAGCAGATAGGGAAGAAATGGAGGAAATATGGTCAGCGCGCAGGCTGGTTGGTGCTGCGATCTCAAAGATCGATCCAAATAAGGTGCGGGTGTATGTTGGAGAGGATATAGGAGTACCGATCAAAGAAATTCCAAGGATGCTTAGGCTGGTGCAGTCAATTTCAAAGGAGTTTGACCTACCGATCATGACGTATGGACATATCGGCGATGGAAACCTGCATACCGGCATGTGTATCGATATGCTGGATAATGAGCAGTGGAAACAACTGGATCTTGCTGCGGATAAGATCCACAGGACTGCTATCATGCTTGGCGGTACCGTGAGTGCGGAGCATGGTATCGGTAGCGCGCGTTCTGAGTATATGAGACTTGAGCGGGGAGATGCTCTTGATGTGATGATCATGATCAAGCGCGCACTTGATCCTAAAGGGATATTAAATCCCGGAAAGTTAGGTGTGTGAGGTGTAAAATATGTTTGATCTTGATCTGGGATCGATATTGAAATGTGTAAGGTGCGGCGCCTGCCGTTCGGTCTGCCCTGTTCTAGAAGAGATCGGATGGGAGTCAGCGGGTCCGCGCGGGAGGATGCTTGTTGCACATGGCATATCACAAGGGCTTGATGTTAATTCGGATGTGATAGATAGTCTCAACACCTGCATGACGTGTGGGATGTGCAAACAGATGTGTCCGGCGGGTGCGAATCCAATTTCTGTTATTGAGAACACCCGTCGCCAGCTTGTGCTGCGAGGGAAGATGTCCAAGGCGCAGGGGAAACTCTATGAAAGAATAACAGATAGCGGTAATTCACTTGGTGAAACATCGGATAGGCATGCGTGGCTTGGTGAGTATAGTGGGGAGATCAAGGAAACCGCAGGATATGTTTATTTCGTAGGATGCCTTGGTGCGTATCGTTATCCGGAATCATTGGTTGCGACGTTTGATGTCCTGAGTCATTTTGATGTTACGATACTACCTGATGAGGTTTGTTGCGGATCACCGCTAAACAGGACAGGCTTTGAATCTAACGAGATGATCGCCCATAATGCAGAACAGATGCGTAAGGTGCACGCACATACTTTTATTACAAGTTGTGCAGGTTGTCACAATACCCTGATACAGAATTATTCTGGTGAATTTAAAGTGGTGCATGTGTCCGAGTTTTTGGAACAACACCTGCCTGAACTGGAAGTTAAGCGCCTAAACCTTACTGTGACATATCATGATGCATGTCATCTTGGAAGGTGCAGGGGAGTGTTCGATGCGCCGCGCAATGTGATTACGGCTGTATGCGACTTAAAGGAGATGAAGACAAACCGTGAAAATGCGAGATGCTGTGGCGGTGGCGGTGGTGTACGCACAGGGTACCCTGACCTGTCGCTTGCACTTGCGAAAAAGAGGCTTTTGGAGGTTCCGGACGGGGTAGATTATCTTATTACATCATGTCCCCTGTGTACCAAGAATTTGATCGAAGGTGGAAGTGATACGGATGTTATTGACCTGGTGGAACTTGTAAGGCTTGCGATTGATCCCTAACTTACACTTAATCTTTAACTTACACTTAAATTTATCATTAGTATTAGTATTAGCATTAGCATTAGCAGCCACTTGTTTGATAACATGGTTTCCTACTTACAGGGTGGAGTATATTTGATCTATTTTGTATTTGTGTAGATGTGATAAAATAAGTGCATAAGTGAGATTGCTTTACCTGAATTAAGAACCATACAACCCTCGCAGATGGCGCATTCCTACACCACTTGCCAATTAAATAGCGTCTGGTGCCTATTAGATCATTCACTTTGTCCTAATGATAAAATGATGATAATTTCACCTGTGATGGTGGGATACGCCGCCTTTGGCGGATTGACGCGGCATCAAAATTACTTCAACAAGTGCCTTTTTTATGCTGCCAGTTATCTATTTAGTAGTGTCAACGAACGAATCCATTCATCTTTGGGTTCGCGCGACGTTCCCACAACCATTCGTTTTATATCTCCTACCTGTTCAATCATGCCCTGGGCTTCAATAACCTCACCAACAAGCGCCTGGCCTGCATATGTATGGGTGTATGAGAGCACATGATCAATATCTTTATGGTCAACCTTATACACCGAAGGGCTATCAAAAGCAAAATCAGCATTCGTGACAGTGGCCTTGATTTTCATAGTTCCGATATCCTTACCACGCGGCATAGGTTCCTGTATCTGGCTCCAGTCGCGCACGAACAGGAGATCAAAATATGTGCCATTCACCATACCACGATTACCCTTTCGCTTCTCGTGCAGTATGAATTCACCAAATGGTATTTCAGGTATCCTTTTATTATAGATACGATGCCACATAGCATCATCAATGTCTTTAATGATACTTCCCTTTGACTTTGCAACTGCAATTGCATCACGTGCTTTGAACCAGTCATTCCCATACACTACAAAATCAATATCAGAAGTCTCATTTTGTAATCCCGGTAGTAAAGAGCCTGTGACACCCATATGTGAGAGTGGAATGCCTGCATCCTGTAGCGTTTCCACTATAATGGCAACCCTATGGTCGGCCTTGACAAGATCCGGAATACTATCAACCGGATGCAGCAATTGTTTTACTTCGTTCTCAGGAATCACATGGACATCCTGGACCCACTCAGGCCTGTTTTTGCGCATAAATTCAAAAGCCACGTCAAAATCATACTTCTTATAGTGGATGCCATTCAGTTCCCGCTCACCACTCTCATCAGGTGCATAACGAAATGTCGATCGTATACCATACGGATGAAAATAATCGGCTACTGCAAATATCCAGCCGTCCTTTGTAATAACAAAATCCCTGAGCCTTGTTTTGATCATAATTTTCAATTCCGACAATGTAAATTTAATCTAATTTAACCAATTTAATTTAATTTAATTTAATCCAATTTAACCTAATCCTATAATTATCAGTTTTCTCCTGTTTTTCAATTATGTATTTGACTATGTAATTAATTATGTGGTGACAGTGCACCCCGATTCTTCTACAATAACGGTATGTTCGAACTGTGAAACGATCCCGCCTGATATCTCATGGAGTACAGGATATGCAATTATGTCACCTGTGGTGACATAATTATCGATATTTACTGCATTATCCCCCAGCCATCGGCGCGCAAACGGGAGATATTTATACTGCTTGTAAAGGGAATTCGGAAAAACTTTGTTCTGCGTATTTGATTCATTGTGTATATGCTTTCCGAATAGTTTATCCATGCTGAATATATGGGTATCCCCATTTCTTGTAGTGCCTTTTCCGCATGTTGCAAATGGTTCGATAGCGATAACATCTCCTTCTAATAGTGTATTCCCAAAAGATGCTGCATAGTTTGGAATATTCATGTTTGCATGAAGGCAGTATTGTTTGAGGTTATGTCCTGTTAGATCATATATTGGCAAAAATCCCATCTCATTTAGCGTATCCTCGATGATCTTACCAATATCCTTTGTATTTACTCCCGCACAGGTCGCAGCTATCGCGTTTTCAAGCGCTTTTTTTGATGCACTGATCAGTTCTGTGTGTCTGGTAGTTAATATCTCAACTGTTGCTGCCGTATCTGCTATGTATCCATCAATATGTACCCCGATATCAATCTTTGCCACGTCGCCTTTTTGTAACTTAAGCAGGTCATTGGCAGAAGGGGTATAATGGGATGCGATCTCATTTATTGATATGTTGCATGGAAATGCGATTTGTCCGCCAAGTTCAATGATGCGTGCTTCTGCAACCTGTGCCAATTTCAACACAGGTACATCTACATTGCGTAAAACATATTTCACAGTTTCACGCAAAACCTTTGATGCGATCTGACCAGCATCTGTGTAGCATTGTAATATGTTGGCATCCATCTGTTGTAACCTGTATGTGGAAAAGTATGATCTTAACATGTAAAAACGATAGGTAATTATAAAACACTAACTAATTACCAATAATATTTCAAAAAACCTGCGAGGAATAAATTTGCCTTCCATGCCAATAGAAGAATGGATAATAAAACTACGGCGCGAGTTTCACGGGGAACCGGAAATTAGTTTTAAGGAATATAGGACCCAGGAAAAAATTATCAAAGTACTGCATAAACTTGGGATTGAACCAAAAAAAATAGCAGGTACGGGAGTTGTTGCAACAATACAAGGGCAGCCTGGTGGACTATGTATTGCACTAAGGTCAGATATTGATGCCCTTGAGGTTTTAGAAGTGCCTACCGTACGAAACAAGGACTACATTTCCCGCAACACGGGTTTCATGCATGCTTGCGGTCATGATGCGCACATTGCCATGGTACTGGGTGCAGCGCGTCTTTTGCAGGAGAATAAACACACCTTTACAGGAAGTGTCAGGTTGATATTCCAGCCCGCAGAAGAACAGCCTCCGGGAGGGGCAGCAAGAGTAATTAAAGACGGGGGACTGGATGGCGTAAATGCTATTGTGGGAATGCACATCTTTGGTGTGATAGATGCTGGCAAGATCGAATTTAAGGAGGGGAGTTTTATGGCAAGCTCGAACATGTTCAGTATTAAGTTCATTGGAAAAGGAGGTCACCATTCCACTCCTGAAGATTGTATCGATCCAATACTTATTGCAGCAGATTTCATAAGCGCAATAAACAAAGAAATAAGGGGTAAGATCGACCAATCGAAATATGTATTTGGTATTGGAAAAATAGAAGGCGGCGCACAGTTTAACAGGACACCGGACGACGTGGAGATCGTTGGAAGTTTCCGCACATTCAATGATAACGATACTAAGACTATTGATGAAATTATCGGACAGGTACTTGATCGCCTGATCGTATCATATACAACCGGGGATCATAGTGGCGTACCTGCATACGAGCTTGATATTTTGCACGGTTATCCTGTGCTTGTGAATAATGTAAAATTTACAAAAGCAGTATGTTCACTGCTGGAAAATAAGTATCCGTATGTTAATGGGAACGCTGATCCTATCTTCGGGGCAGAGGATTTTGCATTCTATTTGCAAAATATGCCTGGAACCTATCTTACACTTGGAACAAGAAATCCTGAAAAAGGCATTGTTGAGGGGAATCATTCAAATAAATTCGATGTTGACGAAGATATATTGATCACCGGCACCGAAATATTGCAGACGATCGTACTGGATTTCCTTGAAAATTCCGGGAATTATGGGGTTCATCTGGTATGATCATATACACTTTTTCAAGATACCGAACTGATGAGGCTAAGGAATTTGTTCTAAGCGTACTAAAAGAGCAAGGTTTTGAATACGACCCAACCAAGGACTTTGATCTTGATAATATTAGCGGATATTACATGCAGTCCGGTGGTGTTTTTTATATAGGGATAGTGGATGGTAAAATAATTGGAACAAGTGCTGTGCGAAAGATCAATCACGAACAATGTGAGATCAAACGAATCTATGTGATAAAAGAATTCAGGGGCAGGGGATATGGCAGGGACCTGTTCTTAAAAGCTGTGGAATTTGCCAGGGAAAACTATTCAATTACCGTTCTTAAGACGGATGCGAAATTGACAGATGCTATCGGGTTGTATCTTAAAAATGGGTTTTCGGTGGTTAATGAAAAGGATGGTGTAATATATTTTGAAAAACACTTCCACCATACCTCGACTTTGTCATATTAGACCATCAATGTTGCTGCTAATATTGATTTTAGGATGACGAATGTGTTTTTATTAAGCAATTTTCCAATGTTAATTTACTTTGTAATGTGACAAAGTGCAGTTTATCCAGGTTTTTGAAGTGAATACAAAAAGTGTCATTTGAAGTGGATACAATTATTGCATATAATTTCCACGAAAACATGAAAATTTGACTTTTTGCTGCATGCGTTTATTATCATAATGGGAATTGCTGATATGTTTCAATATTTTCGCAATTTCTGCTGTTCGCACCTAATTTTTAGGCATTGACCGTCGAAATTTATAGAAACCACCAAATATTTGGCAATTGAACAAAAAAACGATAGCTGATAGCTACAATATGGGGTGACGATGCAGAAATTAGCGACTGATTGTAGGAAAGATAGATTTAAGTATGATTAAGTTTAAGTTTAAGTTTAGTATTACATTTTAATACGAATAGTATTTTTTGTGTTAAAATATTGTGCTAAACTACTTGCTAACTCGTGTATGTTTTTGAAGTACATACGAATATGAGTTATGTGGAAAAATAAGAAATGATAAAGAGATGATAAATAATGATAAATAAAATATTCATAGTAATTGCTATGATCTGTGTAGTGTTAGGGACAGTCGGAATGGCAAGTGCCCATCAAACCTGGATAGAGATTGATGCTATGTGCGTTGATCTTGATGAGAACGTCGAGGTTAGAATTACTGAAGGACACGGCTTTGTTGGCGAAGGTATACCACCAAATGATCTGTCAGTAGAACTGGTCAAACCTGATGGTTCAATAATTACTCTTGATAAAATAGCTGAAGATGAAATGTACTGGTATTCCGGTTTCGAAGCAGATCAAGTTGGATTATATACCATTCTTGGAACCCATATAGAAGAAGATTTTTATAGGATCTATACAGGTCCCGGATCGAGAGACAATCCCAAATATAATTACACTTATTTAGAAGGTGAAGTTAACTGGGATGAGCTTGATAAATCAAGGTGGGTAGATGACTGGCATGTAGTCCGATATTACAAACCATACAAATACCTGAAAACCTTTGTAAGCACAAATTGTAACTTCTATGGAACCGACAATGCTTTTGAACAGAAATTTGAAATCATTCCCGTTGATGATATATCAACAATAGGGACTGGTGATTTTGAGTTCATGGTGTTATATAACGGGAGACCGATGCCAAATGGTACCGTAGAGATAAGAGGAAGCAGTAGTGACACTAGAGTAAGTGCAATATGTGATGAAAATGGCAGGGCAGTACTGCTACTAAATGCTGGTGGTGACTGGTTAATATCTGCTAGTGCATCAGGCGATTACTGGGACGGAGAATATCAGTCTTGTGGTGATTTCCCACACGGGGATAATTATATTGCCGACGATACAGCTTTTGTAGGAAATACTTATTCGGCAGCTTTAACGTTACTGGATATTCGTGAGAGCAATACAGCTACCATGCGCACGAAAATAAGGCCTCAGATCCAGTTCAATATGAATCCGTCATACTTTGACTTCGGTGAACTCGATCCTGGTGATGTGAGTGATGTTGAAACTGCTGTGATCCAGAATCTGGGTTCAAAAGACCTGGCGATAAGTGTGAGTGTGGAAGATACGAGTGGATTGTACACAGCAGGACTTAAGATAGATGATACTTTGTGGAGTGAGTACGAAACAGAAATCCAGAAGGATAATTTCAGTTCATTGGATCTACAATTGCATGTTCCTGGGGACTTTGTCGGTTCCGGTGAAATGATGGGAACAATTATCATCTGGTCAGAAGCTATTAATTAGTTTCTGATTTTTTTATTTTTTTAGATGTGAAATGATTTTTCAATAATGCTTTTAAATGAAGCCTTTACTAATAGTGGGAATATGAAAATTAAAATTGCTGGAATTGGAATTTTATCAATGTTATGTTGCATATTTATTTTTACTTCATGTGTATCTGCAATAGGTATTGGTGTAAATCCTGCAAAACTTGAAATTGAAATTGAAAACGGTGAAAGTATCCAGAAGAACATTACCATCTCAAATCCGGATACTATCGACCTTGTATTTCATATATACACAGACGATGAATTTGATGAATGGATAACAATAGCTGATCCAAATTTCACACTGGGATCATATCAGGAAAAAGAGGTATACATCCGTTTTACACCATTGACAGAAGAAATAGGGATATTAAACACAACAATATATGTAGTTGCTCTTAATCCGAATAGTAACCTTAAACTGGGCAGCGGTGTAAAAATACCAGTAAATATAAATCTTAAAAAAACAACAACTTCATACTATACTAATCCTGTGATCATTGTATCAATCCTACTTCCATCAATCCTGATCTTTATTTATATGAGATATCGAAGGAAGTCATGATGGAGGAATCTTCGTAAATATTTTATGACAATGTGTGCTTCTACTCGCCAAGTGAAAAAGAAAATCGATGAAGGACAGCGATGTCATTCCAAATAGGTCAGATGAAAACAAAATATGAGACCGGAAATTGCTGATCTTTATACGTTGTATGTTAATGTTACGAACGCAATAAAGAACGGATGCCCATCAAGATCGCACCGATAAAACCTCCAATTCCGATCAAAGTAAAACTTGGTTCACCTCTTACTATCAGGTATACCGATGAGATAACTAACACTGACAGGAAAATGTATTGTGAGAATTCATCAAGCAGCCGGTATTTACCGAGAATGTCACTTTTGCCTTGCAATCTCTCTATCCTGTAGCCCTGTATGGTTTCGATTACATCATTGATCCCTGCAGGCAGATTTTTGAATATCCCCATATATTCATCGATCTCCATCTGGAGATTATCTGCTATTCGTTTGATGGAGTAACGTTTATTCATTGCTTTGGTTATCATTGGTTTTGCTTCGGCCATGAGGCTGTAGTCCGGATTAAGGTCAAGGCAAACGGATTCAATGAGCATTAATGCACGTTCAAGTGTAGAAAATTCACTTGGCATCGACATGTTGTATTTCAGGGCAAGTTTGGCATAATTATCACTCTGCCGCTCGCCTGCCATATAATGCTGTTTTGTGATGAGATCATCCATATCCCACTTGAACCTATGAAGATCAACGTCTTCCCGATTCAATTTCCCGATTTTTAAAAATATGTTTGCTGCCAGATCGACATTCTTTACATACATAGCATTAAAAAGATTCAGCATGTTTCGTATCATTTCATTGTCAATATTCCCGACTGCTCCAAAATCGATGAACGCAATTGTTCCGTCCTTTACCAGAATATTCCCACCGTGCGGATCGGCATGATAAAAACCATCTATATACACCTGCTGGAGATAACTTGAACTTATCAACCTAGCATATTTAGACCTTGTTTCCAGATCTACATCAACGATATCCTTGACCTGGATACCGTCCATGAAATCCATCACCAATATGTTTTTCCGACAGTGGTCAAGATATACATCCGGAATCAATACATCCTCAAGATCCTTGAAGTTTTCACGAAAGCGTTTTATGTTCATTGCCTCGATCATATAATCGAGTTCCCGGTGCAGCATATCCTCAAATTCCCGCAGGAACACGTCAACATCGAAGTTTTTCCCAAGTCCCATCATTCGGATCAACAGGGGTTTTATATCATAGATCATGTCAAGATCCACGTTTATTGTGTCGATCAGGTTCGGACGTGATATTTTCACTGCAACATCCTTGCCGTTTAGGACAGCCCTGTACACCTGTCCTATCGATGCACTTGCAATTGGTGTTGTGTCGAACTCATCAAACATTTCCAATATGTCATTGCAGTGATAGCACGTTGGACTATGTACTTTCCCATCACTCACAATGTCGCAGATGCATTCAGTCTCAAATGCTTCGCGCATCCTGGTGAAATCTAAAACCTTAACCTTGTCCTGCAACTTTTCAAGTTCTTCAATATAAGAATTGGGAATCAGATCAGGGCGCTTGCTCAAAGTTTGTCCTAATTTGACATAAGTCGGACCAAGTTCTTCAAATGCAAGGCGCAGTTTTTTTGCATTGCTGCGTTTTTTTGCATCAACAGAAGTATTACATACTTTGGCAGGCCTGTTTACCTTACTCAGGTCTTTGTACAAAAGGGATAACAAATTATACTTGAAGACTACCTTCCCGATGGTCAGGTATCTTCTGGTTTTCTTGAACATTCAATTACATGTTTAAGAGTTTTTAGTAGATATATGTTAGGATATATGATGTATTTTTGTCTATAGTTCTAATCCCTTATAGACGGGTCACGTATTCACTTCAAATCATAGGGTAACTGGCACTATTCTGAAATCGAAGGCCTGCTTGGCCACTTGATTTTGAAATCCAGATA
>JBQVMC010000045.1:0-14969 GCA_052361145.1 Methanosarcinaceae archaeon | reverse complement strand
AAAACCGTTATCAAAGGGGAAACAACTCTTGCACTTTTAAAACAAATATTCGATAAGAGAAGCGACAAATCATATGACTGGGCATTTGCCACAAACCAGTCTTGCATAAATCTTGATTATATTATCCCATCATATAAACGGAGATGGAGAATTGAAACCGGTTTCCGGGTTCAGGATGAGGCACGTATAATGTCAAAATCAAAAGATGTCAGTATAAGGTATTTTTATTTTGCTTATGAACAAGTGCTGCAACTGCTATGGGTTGTATTGTACAAAAATGAGGTAAGTTTCAAAGTGTTCATGATAGATATGTACGAAATGTGCGTAGCACGATCAAAGAATATATGATTAGGTGGCCATTCCCATGACTCAGCAACATGGGGATGCAGGTTGATGGATCATCAGGGAGCCATCAATGGTATGACCACATCTTGTCAAATTTCTATGTAGCGATTAGGTGGGGCTATCTCATATGGACATATTGTTCGGAGATACTGGGTTAATTTATTATTGATTAATAACTTTAAGTATTGGTACTTAGTCTAATCAACATGAATTATATCGACTGCAATGGTGTATTTCAGGTGCAATGTTTACAATTTCGTATTGCAGGCAGATTTGAATTTCATTCCGATAAAATTCATGTTGTGTGGTAGTTGATACACAGGTCGTACACAGATTTTAAGTTTTTTTAAAACAGCATATAAAGCATGAATGGAAAATTAATTACACTGGAAGGCATTGACGGCTCCGGCAAATCCACAGTGCTGGAACGATTGAAGGCATATCCCATTATGAGCAGCGTAGTGTTCACAAGAGAACCGACTACTGGCTGGATAGGAGATGCGGTTGAGCATGCCATTCATTCCAATACAGACCATCTTGCAGAACTGTTCTTATTCACAGCCGACCATGCCGAGCATATTTCAAAGGTCATACAACCTGCACTTAATAATAAAAGGATTGTGATATCTGATCGGTATTCGGACAGCCGTTACGCATATCAGGGTGTCACTCTAAATGGCAGGTTTGATGATCCGATCAAGTGGATACAATCTATTCACATAGGGTGGACAATTGTGCCGGATATGACTATCCTTTTTGACATCGACCCGATAATCGCAGTTGAGCGATGTGGTAATCGTGGTAAGCAAACCAAATTCGAGAAGATCGGGTTTTTAGAACATGTGCGCGCGAATTACCTTCGTCTTGCAGAAGAAGACCCACAGAGGTTTGTAATAGTTGACACTGACAGGCCAATTGAAAAAATAGAAGCCGATGTGGTTGATTTGCTCACATCGTTTGTTTAGGGTTGCATTAAGGCAGTTTATTATCATCTGCGAACTTCACAAGGGTTTTACCCAATTCCCTTGCATATTTCGGGTTGAGGTTAAACCTGCTGCGTTTGTTTCCGCCGCGTTCTTTTGCAATCTCTATATATTCATTGTCATATTTTTCACTTGATGTAAGGGTGATAGTAAGATACCAACCCGCACCCATTTTGATTTCCGAATATTCATCGCCTCCGGATTCCGTAACCTCTTTATCAGTCATTGTTTCACCTGTCAATATAACTAAAATTAATTGACAATCATCTCATTGGATCATTGTAAGCGGTATTGTGCTATTGTGCAGGGCAGTTGCCAAAAGTGCACCTTTTAGTCCGATACTTTTTAGTATCTCAATATCGTCCATATCACTGACCCCGCCGCCAAGCAGCACATCATGCTTTGAACTGTCGGCAATTGTACTTAAGAATTGTGCATCCACACCGCTTGATGTGCCAACCTTATCCATATCAAGAATTATGATATCCTGTATAGCCATGTCATTTAATAGACCAATAACTTCTATAGGATTATCCGGCAAACCGGGGTCTTGTGTCAGTATCTTTTTGTTCTTTAGGTCAATACTGACATTTATGCGCCCGGGGAACTCTGATGCGGCACTTGAGATTGTGTCAAATGATGCGGTTTCCGTACCAAGTACTACATGGCTTGATAGGGAAAGTGCTTCATTTACACCGGACAGGGATGAGATACCCGGATCAAGCATTGTCCGGACCTTTTTTGAAACCGCACGGATATCTTCAAAATTCGTGTCATGTGCACCGATTCCTTGCAGGATGTTCAGGTCTGCGATATATACTTCTTTAGGTTTAGCGGCAACTATCACTGCCAGTGGTTCTGAAGAGTTACAAAAAACACTGGATTTGTGAATAGGTTGGTAATTCTGCCGGTTTCCACCCTGTGCATGAACAACAGTGTGGTTATATATGTCCAATACAAAGATAATTCGAAACATATTTAATCAATACAATGATATCAATCTCATATAAATAAGAAGGTGTTTCATGAAATTACTTATAAGTCCGATAAACAGTGAAGAAGCAATTGCTGCTGCTAATGGCGGTGCAGATATAATCGATGTCAAAAACCCTAAAGAAGGTTCATTGGGTGCTAATTTCCCATGGATAATAAAGTCGGTAAGGGATGTCATTGATCCAAAACTGCCAGTTAGTGCGACAATAGGAGATTTTAACTACAAACCTGGAACAGCATCACTTGCAGCATTGGGTGCAGCAGTCTCAGGTGCAGAATACATCAAGGTAGGATTGTTTGACATTCAGACAGAAGAGCAAGCATTTGATATGCTTACTAATATTGTACGGTCTGTCAAAGATTACGATCCTTCTAAAAAAGTCGTAGCATCCGGTTATTCCGATTATAAGCTCATCAATTCTATCTCTCCTATGCTGCTTCCGGCTATCGGGGCAAAGGCAGGTGTTGATGTGGTTATGATGGATACTGGCGTAAAAGACGGTCGCTCAACTTTTGAGTTCATGTCAGATGACGAACTTACGGAATTTACAAAAATGGCAAGCGATTTGAATCTTTTAAGTGCAATTGCGGGTACGATCAAGTTCGAGAACCTGCCAGCATTGCGGCGTATCCAGCCTGACATAATAGGTATTCGTGGCATGGTTTGCGGCGGTGACCGCAATACAGTTATTCAGTCGGAACTTGTCAAGAAATTAAAGCGTGAAATGTGAATGTCTTTCACACTTTTTTCACGCAACTGCATTTTTAAGTATCCGCTTTAAATCTAATGGTGATCGACTCAATTTTGAAATATCAAGGTATTGGTTTTTTAGCATTCAAGTTGACGGATATTGAATATGGTTTTCCCATAATGGTTTTATGGAAGGGTATTGCAAATGAAAAACCTTTGTTGAGAGGGATCCTTACACAATTCTAAGAGACCTATGGATTTTGCCAGATATTATCCCCAGATGTTATCTACTGACAGGGTATGGATAGTGCGGCTAATAATGATTTTTGCAGGTAATCCGGGATAAGATCTGATAAGAAGTTCAAGTGCTTTTAAGTGTTGAGACTTTTTATTATCTTCCGGAATGGTTTTGAAAAACGCAGAGATTGCAGAGGCACGCAGAGGAAAATAAGCCCCTACGGTGAATCTTTTTGCCATGATCCGTTTATCCGGAATATATTAAAAAGTGTCTTAAGTGGTTGAATAAAAAAGGGATATGACAAATTTTTAGAGGATATTGGGCACTTATATATCTTTATAGACAAAATGAAGGGATATAAGTGCTGACTCTCAATCCCAAGTTGTACTTCATTACAAAGGACTATATTCGTGTGAAACAAAAACAGCGATCTTAAAATTCAACCTCTGGCGCTGTTTCTGCTCCCATCTCTGCTTCAAAGTACATTTTTTCATCGAAGCCGAACATGTTGGCAATGATTGCTGCGGGCATTTTCTTTATTTTGGTATTGTACGCCTTTACCTGATCGTTATAGCGCATTCTTTCAACTGCTATCCGGTTTTCCGTACCTTCCAATTGTGCCTGTAAAGCAAGGAAGTTCTCGCTTGCCTTTAAATCCGGATAGTTCTCAACAACTACAAGAAGTCTGGACAACGCAGAATCCATGCTTCCGGCGGCCTCCATTTTTTCCGAGGGTGTAACCGCCGCAGTCCATTGGCTTCTGGCATTTGTAATGTCAATAAGAAGTTCTTTTTCATGTGATGCGTAACCTTTAACCGTAGAAACAAGATTCGGGATCAGGTCTGCCCTGCGCTGGTACTGGCTTTCCACCTGTGCCCAGGCGCTGTCAACACTTTCCTCTGCAGTGATAAAACCATTATACATCGAAAGGAACCAGCCCCCGGACAGCAGTGCAAAAACAACGACCGCCCCGGCTATAATAAGTATTGTATTTCTGGAATTCATTCGTTCACCTCATGATCATCAATGATTTTTCCGATATCGGATAGCACCTTTATAAGACTTCTAATGTATTGGTCCCTGTCTTCACGGAATTGGGCATTGCCCCTGCGTATATCATAAATATCTTTCAGAACATTTGTATCAACACCATATCCATCCGAAACCGCACTGAACATATCAGGAGAATCCTGCAAATTCTTCAGATACAGGAGCGCTCCAAGAAGTGGTGAAAGTGTGGGAACTGCCGCAAGGATTAGCGCTTCAAGATCCTTATCTTTGTATTGCAGGTATTCCTCGCGTAGATGGATCAATTTTGACCGGATCTCAAACTCAAGCTGATGACGGAGATGTTCCTTTGATACATGAATCCCTTTTAGGAAATCTTCACCAAAGAGTATCGTGTGGTGCTGCTTAATGTTTAAAAATTCAATAGGAAATACGTCTACACCGTTCACGAGTTCATTCTTTGTGAGCAAGAGAGGCATGTCCCCAAGCTGCTTGAGTTTTTGCAGGGTTTCAAAATCAAGATCCCTGCAGACTGCAAGAGTTGTAACATCGCTGCCTGTTTGATATTCTGCAAGGCTAACCAGATTGTCCCCCAGAACTTCCTTAATTTTTTCTATTTCCGTTGTCATAATATAATATCACCTATTGCAATTAATTATTAGCCATCACCACTTATTACATTATTGATTGTCATCCACCGCATTGTAACTCACCAACTTCCACCGAATCCTCCGCCGCCAGACATGCCACCGCCAAACCCTCCAAATCCACCACCACCAAAGCCACCACCGCCAAAGCCACCGCCAAACCCGCCGTAGTACATATGATTGCGGGAATGATTCCGTTTTTGTGGGTTAGACACCAGACTGCTAAATACTATAATGAGGATAAAACCAATAAGCAATAGCGGGAACGCATATCCTCCTGATATGCCGTCAGGTTCCGTGCTGTATTCGGAGATAACTATTTCATCACCTTCAAGAAACTTTTCGATCACAACAATTGATTCATAGATACCTTTTCCGTATTCCCCGTTCTTGAAATTGGGTACAATGATCCGGTTTCCGATGTTTACCTTCATGCTGTCAGTGATGACGCCTTCAAGTCCGTAACCAACTTCAAACCGGTATTCCCGTTCTTGTTCCGCAACAAGAATAAGCAGACCGTTATCTTTGTCTTCTTTGCCGATACCGACTTGTTCGAATAGTTTCACCGCATACATTTCCTTGGATTCGCCTTCCAGTGATTTAACAGTAACAACAGCAATCTCCACTGTAGTTTCCCGTTCTATCTTACTGGCAAGATCTGTTATCTTTGCCTCATAATCAGGATCTATCATTTCCGCGCTGTCCGTGACAAAACCGGTAAACTGCGGATAATTAATTGCTGTCGCTGTCGAAGCGCAAAGAATAAGGATAATAAGTACCAGTGAATATTTTGTTATCTCAGGTTTCATATGCTTATCCGTTGTACTCATTATATTTAATATGTTGTACTTTAGCGTTGAGACTTTTTATGTATCCGCTTCAAATCTAATGGTAAATGACTATATTTTGAAATCAAAATCTGCTTTTAGCACTTGGTTTTGATAATCCGAATATGAATTTTACCCTGCTTTTTGAAGTGGATACCTTTTTATTGTTTTCTGGTGATAGGAACATCTTCAATATCCAGCTCGCTGCAAGTCTCCCTGATAATTACTATCGCCTCCCTAAACCAGTGATCTGCATGTTGCCTTTGGGAACCTGTAATCGTTCTCAAGTGTTTGATATAGTCTCTGTTGTATGCTTCGGGTACAAGGTTCTTTATAAATAAGGTCTTCGTCTTCTATTTGTTTCATGGCCAATCCCATTTCTGGGTGGAGATAGGGTGAATTAGTGTGGCAGCCATTTGTCCTAATGGTAAAACACTAATTAAGTTGATTTTAAATACGATTAAAGCGGTTTTGAGATATGCGGAAAGTAAGTTTCTTGACCGCCGTTGACACCGCCGTTGACACTATCAATGCACTTAAAAAAAGTTATTCTTTGTCATAATTTTGACCATGAAAATATCCGATTATCACCCAAAACCCCATTTTGGAAATGTCTCTTCTATATACTTTATGCCATCAGCATATATCCTAATCAGAACGTTATATGTTGTTCTTCGATATCATTCGGCTCTGATTTTATATTTTCATCGATCATATCAAGCAGTTTGTTGATCACCAGGTCAATACCTTCACCTGTTGCGGTTGACATTTTCATGTCAACAAAATCAGTTTCTTTGAATTCAGACAGGTCGGATTTGTTTGCAGCAACAAGTATTGGCAGTTCAAACTGTTCTTTTACCTCATCAAGCATGTGTTTTTGGTCAGTTATCTCATAACCGCACGTTTCACTTGCATCAAGGATAAAAAGCACGACAGCATCAAGATATTTAAGTGCAGTGATTGCCTGCAGCTCAATATCGTTCCTATCTGCCATTGGCCTGTCAAGCAGACCCGGAGTGTCAATTACCTGATATCGATCATTGTCCCTGAAAAAATGACCTATCGATACTCCTTTTGTTGTAAATGGGTAAGATGCGATCTCCGGGCGCGCACCGGTTATTGCAGACACAAAACTGGATTTACCAACATTTGGATATCCTGCAACTACAATAGTAGGTTCATCGTGGACTGATGGCAATTTCCGCAAGATATTCCGTGCTTCATTTAGCATCAGCAGGTTCTTGTTGATGGATTTTATGATAGAAGCCATTCTTCCGAATGCTTCTTTTCTAATGCCTATGGCGTCACGGCTTTTGCGCATCTTATCTATATACTCTCTTGAGATGTTATGGATCATGCCGCTTGCCCAGTCAATAGAACCAAGGGACATACGAAGGTCATCAACACCAACAAGTATGTCTGTGAGTTCATAGTAAAATTGAGGCAGGTCATCAAAATTTGGGTAACGCCTTACAATGTTTGCCAGATTGTCAGACAAAACGTTTGCAGCTGTCAACAGCATTGATTCTTCTGCCTTTTGACTACTAACCCTGCCAGTGATCCTTTTACCAGCTCTTGCTCTTGCTGCTCGTTTGAATGCTTTATCGATAAGTTCATCCGACGTAGGAACTGTGTGAATTTTCTCGAATATCATGTTTCCTTGTAGTATATATGTATAATAATATCGCGTTAAAGAATTGCTAAATGAAGTTCCCACGGCAAATCTGTGGGGTATAATAATTAAGGTTAAATATATTTATTCGGCGATTGCATCGGTGTTAAAAATCGATAAACAAATACAAAAAAGTAATCCTTGATTTGAGAAAGGTAATAATACATCAGCCGGGATTCGAACCCGGGTTCGAGCGTTGGCAACGCCCGGTGATAACCACTACACTACTGATGTACTTTGTACATTTATCATTTCATTAAATATTAGGTGCCCAGACCCGGACTTGAACCGGGGACAACTGCCTCTTCAGGGCAGCGCTCTCCCAATCTGAGCTACCTGGGCATTTTGTATCATATTATCGCACTTAGATTGTTGTTTTTTAATTTAAATGTGTCGAATGATGATGGGCCCGCTGAGATTCGAACTCAGGACCTCCGCCATGTCAAGGCGACGTCATAACCGGCTAGACCACGAGCCCTTTCGATTCAATTCAACATTCATATTGCACAATTACTGATAAACTTATGGGTTGAACGTCGATGTATAGTCCCGAATGCTTTGACTTTATATGCTCATCATGCCCACATGGGAAATCTCTTAGCAATAAAGCTTACGGAATTTTTTGGAGGATATTGAATAAATAAGTGAAATTGTTTACCATGCTTAATACCCCTGAAAAAGTAGATCATGTTAAGTAAACATTTGGTAAGTGTGGGTGGAAGCATTAATTTTGTAAGCAAACCTTTTATCAAATTAATTTTACCCTACATCTACAAAAACCAGAGTTACCACTCACACCAAAAAAACCAACCCCCAATTCCCCCTAAACTTCACATAGCCTCAGGCGCCCCGATCCCCAGCGTCTCCAACGCATTCCCAAGCACGATCCGGGCGCAGTCATTCAACCAACCTTACGCAAACATGAATTTATTTAATCCAATCTCTGAAGATTGGGTCAATAAGCCGATACTGACCCTTCTTCATCTTTTATTTGACTATTATTTTAGAACAAATGCACATTCACTATTATTCTATTCTACCGCATTGGAGTTATTCCAATAGCTCTTGCTTCTTTTATTGATATGAGAGATTCTTCAGAGTTTTCATCCATAACTAATTCATTATATTGTTGGAGCCCAGACTCATACGCATCGTAAAATTCCGAATTTCCAACCATCGTAGTTTCTAAAGCACCTTCAACATTTCCTTCTCCGTCCCCCCATGCAAGAAATGCATGACCGGGAACTAGAACTATATATGGATTTATTCCAATGTTTTCAAGTGCTGATGCAAATAAAACTGTTCCATCAATACAGTTTGCAGAAGCAAGATTTATTGAATCTGACGGGAGTTTTACTCTTTGTGACGAAGTTTCACTTCCAGAATAACTAATCATTGAACTAATATATGTGATATAATAATCATTTTGTAATGCATCATATATTGCTTCAATTTGCGAGAACCTATCATCTGGTGTTTCGGCTGCAACCATACTTCTTTCAGGATGATATTCAGCTGCTATTCTAACTAATTCGTCAATTTCTACCGCGTGAGGTGTAACCCAAGCAGCAATTAAATAACTTAAATCAATATATTCGCCATCCTCAACCACACCCCAAAGCATTGTATCCTTTGCGTAAAGTTCTATTGGGGTTGTTTCTTCGTCTAAAACGGTCTCACCATTGTAATCACTATATGTAACTTTGTAGTATAAATTTGCAGTTCGTGTTTCCGTTAGTGTATCCAAAACTCCTGGTTTGAAAAGAGGTGTTTGAGATATTGTTTTAGTTTCGCCTGATTCAATCTGTTCTGTATTGATTGCCATATCCGTATAACCTCTTATTTCAGATGAAAATGTAACATCCAAAACATCTATTCCATTATTAGTTACACTGTAATCTAATAAAGATGCATCCAATTTTGGAAATAAATTATAAACACTACTTGGTATTTCTTCTAAATATGTCGTTGTTAAATCAGGAGGAGTTTCGTCTACATACACACTACTTGGCATTTCTTCTGAATATGTCGTTGTTAAATCAGGAGGAGTTTCGTCTACACAACCTGAAACAAACAACATCAAGAAAATAATTAGAATTGTTACATACTTATTTTTAATCATTGTTTCACCGACCATATCACAAATTAGATATTATTATTCATTTAAAAAAAAATTTTTTGAACTTTCCTATTTTAATCTTTTGTCGTCATAACATTTTCAAGTGTAATCCTCAATGGACTAAAATAACTATATCTTCACATATATATATAATTAATCTATTCAAAAATAAAACCATTCCCCAAACTTCACATCGCTTCCGGCGCCCCGATCCCCAGCGTCTCCAACGCATTCCCAAGCACGATCCGGGCGCAGTCCACAAGCGCAAGCCTGTTCGTTCGCAGTTCCTCCTCCTCGGCACTGATCACAGGCACAAACCTGTAAAACTGGTTGAACGCATCCGCAAGTTCCCTCGCATATATCGCAAAGACGTGTGGCTTTAATTCGCGCGCGGACTGGTCTATGATCCTATCAAACAGTGCCATTCTTTTGATCAAAGCAATCTCCGTATCCTCTACAAGAACGGAAGGGTCAACCTCTGTATCAGGATCCCATATCCCATCATCCTCTGCCTTTTTCAGGATACTGCATGCGCGGGCATGTGAATACTGGATAAAAGGCGCGCCCTGTTTCTCAAAATCAAGTGCAATTTTCCAGTCAAAAACCGTGGACTTTTCAGGTGACACTTTTACAATATCATATCGCACAGCACCCATACCAACAACCTTTGCAACCTGCCTTTTAAACTCATCCGGCATCTCAGGACGGCGCTTATCAACCTCAAGGTATGCCTGCTCTTCAATCTGGTCAAACAACTCATCGGATGTAATGAACTTACCGCGACGTGTGCTCATTGAACCTTCCGGTAGGGATACGAACTCAAAAATAACAATATCTGGTTCAGGTTTCCCGATTGCGTTCAGGGTTGCCTTGAGCTGTCCGGATATCAACTTGTGGTCAGCTCCTAAAACATCGATCATGCGCTCTGCTTGTACTCCTTTCCACTCGTGGTATGCCAGATCGCGCGTAGTGTAGAGCGACGTGCCATCCGAGCGCTGGATAACAAGTGTCTTTTTAAAACCATAATCCAAAAGGTCTACAACAAGTGCGCCTTTATCTATCTCGGTGCGCCCTGTTGCCTTTATCTCTTCAACAATACTCGAAACAGCACCACTGCGTATAAAATCCGACTCGTTGACAAACCTGTCATGGTCAACATTCATCCGGAGTAGTGTCTCCCTGATACCGGAAACTGCAAGACTGACCGCCTTATCAAAAATCTCGATAGTATCCTTATCTCCGCTCTCAACAAGCTGCATACGCCTGTCAATCTCTGCAACCTTTTCGGGATGTTCCTCAAGATCCGCATTAGCCTTGATATACACATCCGCGATCGCATGGTCGGGTTTTTTTGTGGTATTGAACTCAAATTGTGACAGTGCCCATGATACGATCGCTATCTGCCGACCCATATCATTTACATAGTACTGCGCCTCAACGTCATATCCGGCACGCCTGAGTATGCGCGTCAGTGTGTCGCCTATCACGGAATTGCGAATATGTCCGACATGCAGGGGACCGTTCGGGTTTGCTGAGGTGTGCTCCATGACAATACTGCCGGTGCGGAAACCGCCGCCAAAACCTTTCTTTTCACTTCTTATCCTGAAAAACGTCTCATTGACATATTTCCGGCTTGCCGTAATATTTAGGTATGGTCCTGTTGCCTCGATCTTTTCAACATATGAGTCATCAGGTATCACAATAGCCGCAGCGATCTTTTTTGCTATCTCCTTTGGATTTTGTCTTTCCTTTGATGCCAGTTTGAATGCAACCCTTGATGCAATATCCGCATGTGGCGACGGTTCAAGGATCAGGTCACCAACTTCAAATCCAGCCGACCTGATAGCATCATCCAATATAGACATAACCTGCTCTTTGAATTGTAAAAACAAAAATAATCACCTTTTAAATAGTTAGATCCCTGTACTGTACCTCAGTATTGCAGCAATGCCGCCAAAAGCGTTCATGAGCTGTGCACCCTCGTCAAAATCAGTTGAAATGAATACAACCTCTGTGCCCATCTGGTCACATACACAGGATAGGTCATCCACGATATCCACTTTCTCGGCAACTTTAAGAGATGAGCCACATTCCGGACAGTTGTCTGGCGGTTCAATTTTCTCGTCAGGCCTGTATTCACGCATGATACTGGTTTCGTAATCACATGAGCCACATTTTATAATATACTTTTCAGCTCTTAAGTCCTCGGATATTAACAATACATCAACAGCACCGACATTCAGATTTGCCTTTACAGCCTCTGCACCATATGTCGCTTTTCCTGAATCTGCCACAAGTTCGCCAAAAAATCTTTGCATAAGTTTCTTCTCGACCATAAGGTCAAGGTTTGCAAGTCTGTCACCGGCAGCGTTTACAAGTTCGGAAAGTCCGGATTCATCGGTGTATGCTGCATCAAACAACCCTATGATCTTTTTCTGTATCTCATGATGAAAGAACTGTCCTGATTCAAACTCGTCCTTGGTCGGGGAAGGACCGCCTATAAGAACACCTTCGAAATCCTTGTGATCGATTGTCATAAACACATCACTTGCAGCATTTCCGATGCGTTTGTAGAAATCGTGGATCGCAATGAGACGGAGCTGCTGGAACCTGTGTGCACTCTGGCCGCCTTTTCGCTGTTTGCCTGGCACATTGGATGTTAAGTGGCGGAATGATTCTATATGTTTGCCTACCAATAATCCGACAGTTGCTTCACGCCGGTCAAGAACCAGTAAACCGTAGGTCTTTTTATCTCGCAGCATATCTTCAAGAGGTTGAAGATAAAATGCTGAATCACAGTGATATTTGTAGGATATTATTGGCTCAGGAGGCTCGACCATTGTTGTTTCCATGCTGGTCTTATTGGCACCGACATCCACAGCACCAGTAAAGAACACAATACCGTTCTCAGGCGCTTTTTTGATATACCGCAGCCTTGATAGCAGTGACTCAAGGGCTCCCTGTACATTGGTCTTGGTAAGTTTGGATTTAATGTTCGCAGCCTGGCCGTGTTCATCACGAAGCTGGGATGTAACGTCTGATATCTGCTTATCATACGGTATGTAGAGTGATACTAATTCGGTGCCCCTGCCTTTTTTATTCCTGAGTGCCTCAAGTTTGCGTTTGAATTCGTATTTCTGGTGTGATGATTGTTCTGCCATTGTGTGAATGCCCCGTGATTGAGATTGGGATTATGATGTGTAAATGGGGTTATGGTTTTTTACCCTAAGTAGATGTTGATGTAAATATAGATTATGACTGCCTGATTTCCGTCAATTATATGGAAAAAAAGGTGCGTCTTTTTTCACTATCAAGGGCGCTTCGAATTGTGTGTTGTGTCCCTGGTTTAGTGATAATATTTTAATAGTAAATGTGATCACCTCCATTTTTTAACCTTCAAATCGTAAAGCAAATCAATGACAAACGGCGATATCGTTTCAAATAGCCGGAAAAAATAAAATATGAGAGCGGGAATTGCCGGGATCGGCAACGATTTCCCTACTCAGGGATAAAACGGATACTGCATGTAAATCTGCGTTTTTTTATATCCAAAAGACCAGAAGAATTTTAAAAGACTCGCATTTTATTGTAAAGCGTCAACAAGCCAGCAATGACAGTTTGCCTGAAATATATCACCATGTGCAAAATTTGCAGCTATACAACTGCCTCTGCAAATAGATAGCCAGTCACAATCCTGGCAAACCCCTTTTATATCCGAGACATTCAAACTACGAAAGTAATTAAGAAATCGTGAGTTTTTCCAGATATTTGCAAAACTATTTTCCTTTACATTCTCTGTTTCAACACCTGCAAAATAATTGCAGGGCAGAACATCGCCTGTGGAAGTTATGGTACAGTATGCCACACCTCCATCACATCCTATACGGGTCTGTGGATCCACCTTTTCCGGTGCTAATGGTTTTAAAGTACACTCAAACTCCATCTGGACTACCGGAAGTCCACCATTATCACTTCGATTGCGTAAATATGTCGTAATCTCACGCATTTTTTGTGGAGAAACTTCCAGTTCCACTGAATCCCCTCCCCGCCCAAAAGGTACAAATGGAAGTATACGGAATTTTTGAGTTCCAAGATCAGCAGCCAGATCATATAATGCCGGAATTTGGGCAGCATTGGCATTAGTGACAACGGCAGCTATCATCACAGACACACCAGCCTCCTCAAGTATTTTTATGCCTTCTATCGTTCGCTGCCACGCGCCAGGACACTGGCGCAAACCATCGTGAACATTAGGCGTGGCACCATCAAGGCTAACCTGGGCAGAAGCCTGAATTTTTGCCAGGTTTTCTGCAATTTCTTTTGTGATCAAGGTACAATTGGTAGCTATCTGCAAGATTAAACCCTTACTGGCTGCGTATTGGACAATATCCAAAAAATCAGGACGCATTAATGGTTCACCACCACTTAATATTAATTGCTGTACCCCGAAATCAGCTAGATCATCAATGAGATGAAAACAC
Organism: Methanosarcinaceae archaeon; assembly: GCA_052361145.1. Classification (GTDB taxonomy): domain Archaea; phylum Halobacteriota; class Methanosarcinia; order Methanosarcinales; family Methanosarcinaceae; genus Methanovorans. Next base: position 965 of record JBQVMC010000045.1, on the reverse strand, counting down.
TCCTCCAAACTCAGTTCATCATTATCAGGTACACCGGCACTCACAACACAGTGACTGCAGCACAGGTTGCAGCGTGAGGTCAAATCCCATAAAACAGCCACAGGGGGGGATAAATTCCAGTATTGCATTCGTTGATTTCGCCACCAGAGCATTCTTTCATCTGTAAGCAGCTCAAGGAGTGGTCTAACCAAATCAATCATTTTTTTACGATCCATCTGGTAGTTTTTTGCAAGATCGATTATAATCTCATCGAGTTTGCGGTAACCATCACACATCTGCAATACAATGTGAGCAGATCGGTCAATTTCATGTTCAGTACTGGTGATGGGGTTTTTAATTAGCCAGATATTCCCTTCAGGTGAGATTTTAAAAGGAAAAAAGGGAATAGCATCACAGTTTATCATTTTTTTTCCATATGGCATTGGCATTTGTTTAAAAATTTCTTTTTATATAATTAATAAAAGAGAATGTAATACAAATAAATCCTCCCACAAAGGGAGGATTTAATTATATTTACACCCGCACCTACTCTCATCTTGTTAGGAGTTTTGCCATTTTTCTCCAGTTTCTCAGACGATTTTCAGAAACACTCACTGTATCCGCAAGAACTTTTATTGAGTCCTTTGATTCTGTTGCATGAACCAGTTCCTCTACAGTATGGATATTATTACTTTTTAGCAACGATGCATATTCAGGACCGATCCCTGCAACTTTTAAAATATCCAGATCTTTTTCCAATGGCGTCTTTATCCGGGTTATTATTTTCGGGAAGAACGGAAACGGATCCGGACCTGGCAGGCAGCCGTGTGGTGCTGGCGGACATGAAATTGATGGTGCTGGTGGGCATTTCATTAATGGCGAGGGTGGACATGTTATTGATGGTGAAGGTGGACATGTTATTGATGGTGAAGGCGGACATGCCACGAATGGTGAAGGCGGACATGCCACAAATGGTGAAGGCGGAC
>JBQVMC010000044.1:0-15036 GCA_052361145.1 Methanosarcinaceae archaeon | reverse complement strand
TTATCTGGCGAAAAATTTTGTTTTCAGTATATTCATATTCATTGCCAAATTCACTGAATATATTCTGAAGAATCGAGATGTCGAAATAATGACCAAAAGTAGTGTTTATTGTTACCATTTTTAGCACCAATACTATAATTACTTCATGGTTTATATAAATATGTTTTTTCTGTGATAATATGGTGGATTTTTACTGCATAACTGGATTCTGGAATTGTGCCGTTACCAATTAGTATCTAATAAAATATTACATTAGATTTGAAGTGGATACAAAGAAAGGCTTATCATTTGATGATGAAAGGGCGAAACCTTTGCTTGTTCCGTATAAATGTGGTCAATAAGAACGACGATATTACCAAGATGCTGTTATTAAGGCAGCTCCGGGATAATCTGAATAGCATATCAGTTATTCTACAAGTTATCGGAATACTATCAACTAAATAAATATTTGTTTTTTTAGTATATACATAACTCTTTTTTGATACTCTGAAACGACACCATAATTTACCAACATTTATATATGCGACAACGTTCTACATTATTTCAGTGGTTTTTATATCACTGGGGATGAGATCAAATGTGTGCTATACGGAAATGCTGTTTAATTCACAGGGATGATAGTAATTTACAATGCATTTCATAAATATACGGTTTTTACAATACACACAAATGGCGATCTCTAAATAAATTCAATGAATTATAAGTAAAAAGGCAATTTCAAAATGGAGTCAATTACCCTTATATTTAAAGCGAATACGCAAAAAGAGGTAAAATAATGGGTGTTTCAAGAATTGGTGATAAATATCGCTGCAACATTTGCGGCAATGAGGTCGAAGTCACAAAGGTAGGCGGCGGTGCTCTTGAATGTTGTGGGGAAGAGATGGAATTGATCCAATAATGGGAAAATATTTCAAAAGGTGATATACATGAAATGTTATCAATGTGCAAAGATGGGAAAGAATACAGACGCAATTGCTATCTGTATCGTATGTGGAATGGGCCTGTGTGCTGATCATCTGAAACGAGAGGAGATTCCTGTATGGGAGGGAGACTATCCTGTGCGGTTAAAACCGGATGTAGAGCATATACTCAGAATTGTGTGTGAACCGTGCCATGAAGCGCTGCTGGAGAATTATTGAGGTGATTAGATGCTGAAATGTTACGACTGCATGGAAGAAGGGAAAGATAGTGAGGCTGTGGCTATTTGTATCGTATGTGGTAAAGGCCTGTGTGATAAGCATGCAAGGAGAATGGATCTCCCTATATGGAGCGGAAATTATCCAACACCTGCTAAAGTGCTTGAGAAGGAACTTCCAAGGATCATGTGCAATTATTGCATCGATAGAACATTGGTAGATGCATTTGACTGATCAAGAAATATCCGGACTACACTTTAATAAAGCTAATTAGAGGTAATTACACATGAGTGAACACAAAGAAATACTGGAAAGTATGAACAAAAAGATGGGATTTACCCCTCCGATCTTGGACACACTTGGGAAACTTGACCCGGAATTTTTGTTAAAATATCGAAGATGCGACCATAAGATGTTATCAGACGGTGCTCTTTCAGGGAAAGTAAAGAGGTTGATGGCTCTTGCAGTTGTTGCATCCAGACAATGCAATGAATGCACGATATCCCAGATGAAAAGCGCTATTAACGCCGGCGCGACAAAAGAGGAAATAATGGAAACAATGGACGTCATTTTTCTGACATCAGGTGCTCCATCAGTTGCGGTTTGCAAAGATGCATTAAAGATGTTGAAATAGCTGGTTTAGACCTAACTTAGGCTTGACTTAAACTTAGTCTTAAACTTAGACTTAAATCTAAATTCAATGAGCATTTAATGGTCAAAAAAACCAATTAGAAGTACAATTCTTCCAAACACCTGTTTCGTAGGATCAATTATCCGGCATATGCATCAAACCTTACGGAGATTGAAAATAGATCATGTGCCTGTTATTGAGACTCACGAGACTATCTTGTGCTGTTATTAGCTATAATGTTCATATAATGTAGTAAAGGGATCACAGTTAAGTGATTCCTTATTCTAATTTATATATCTATATTAAATTTTCACAATAGGCTTATTTGTGAATGCCCAATAGGAACAACTACGTTACTATTAAGATACAAAGGAGCGATTATGTCTGATAATTACAATTCTATAAAACTTCTGGGTATATCCGGAAGTCCCCGGAAAAAAGCGACTGATTATGTTGTAAATGAAGCATTGAGATTTGCGGAAGAGAAGTATTCGGTTGAGACCGACTATTTTTCTGCGAGCGGGAAAACAATTAATTTCTGTATCCATTGTGATTACTGCATTCGCAAAAAAGAGGGATGTATTCATAAGGATGACATGGTCGGGTTGTATGAAAAAATGATCCGGGCAGATGCGTGGATAATCGGGACTCCCGTGTATCAGGGAACGCTTAGCGGTCAGACAAAGGTCATGATGGACAGGTGCCGCGCGATTGTTGCACGCGATCCAAAGGTGTTTTTAAACAAGGTGGGCATGGCTGTGGCTGATGGTGGTGACCGTGTTGGTGGGCAGGAACCTGCACTCCAGACCATCCTCAATTTTTATGTTATAAGTGAAATGATACCGGTTGCCGGCGGATCGTTCGGTGCAAACCTTGGCGGGACATTCTGGTCAAAGGACAAGGGGGCAGAGGGTGTTTCAGATGATAAGGAAGGACTTCGCAGCCTGCATCGTTCAATGGATAAACTGATCAGTACTGCAAAGATCATGAAAGGCATTCAATAAATGGAGACGTTACCTGTGGATTTTACAGCAAATTTGAATAAAATAATACAACGAACTCATGATGTTAAGAGTTTCAGTTTCAATCGGCCTGACGGGTTTGATTATAAAGCCGGGCAGTTTATGTTTGTTACAATTATGATTTCTGGCGAAAAGGTGCGTAAGCCTTTTACAATTTCCAGCAGCCCGACTGAAAAAGATCATATAGAATTCACCAAAAAACTCACAGGTCATGATTTTTCAAATAATCTTGATGCAATGGTTGTAGGTGATGTATTGGGTATCGATGGTCCCCATGGAAATTTGACATTTGAGGGGGAATATAATAATATCGCGTTGTTAAGCGGTGGGATTGGGATTACGCCAATTATCAGTATCTGCAAGTATTATACTGATACAGGACTTGATACGAAAGTTACCATAATTAGTAGCAATAAGGCGCAGAAAGACATTGTTTTTAGGGATGAACTTGATCAGATGGAGGAAAACAACAATAACCTGAAAGTTGTTCATACACTCACAGGGGCTGGTGATGATTGGCAGGGATGCCAGGAACGAATCAGTGAAAGTATGATAATACGCGAGATCCGGAACTACAAGAATTGCGTATTCTACCTGTGCGGTCCGCCTATGATGATTGATTCAATGGTTTCAATATTGGATAACCTTGGAGTTTTGAAGGAGCGGGTCAAACAGGAGTCATTTATAGGATATTGAATTGTTTGTATGTTCGTAACTATTCAGCCATATATAAACGTTATCAGTAGACTGAATTATCTACAAATTGATAGTTGCATATAATTGTAAGACGTCTTTGAAATCGATAGACATTGGCTCAGTGTCAAAAACTAAGTAATGTATTATCATTGACATGAATAAGTGGATTTTCGCTATCGTCAGCCAGTGTTGAGGATGGCTGAATAGTTACAAAAAGTGTCTATTTACTTTGCTTACCAGGGTTCTTTTTTTATGCCAATTAAATATCCGATGATATTTGTTATCAGATGTAACATCGGGGTAATCACCAGCACCGTTATTATTATCCAGACCGAAAAATTTGCAGTGAACCACCCGGGTGATGCAAGGTACGTAAACATCCATGCCCCTAAAACAAAATCCAACTGGTCAATGACAGGCAACGGAGCGCCGCGTTTCAGACCCAGCCTGCGCTTGAAGAAACTCATGAACATATCACCGAAAAGAGAACCGCATGACATTGCGAGTATAACAGCATATGAGCCTGTGGTGCTAATTCCAAATGCTGGCAGGGTCACGCCGGAAACAGCAAAACCATTCGATACCAATCTCATCTGCAAAAACCCGATCAACAGGCCGCAAACAATTCCGGCAAGAAGTCCGCGATATGTCTTTCCATCGCCCAATATCCTTCTTCCGTCCCCCATCGTTCTTCCACTGTCGATGGGTTTACCGCCACCGAATACAGCTGCTAAGGGGTTTGGGACGTACGCTGGGAGCATTAGCCAGATTGCAATAATTATAAGTTCAATCATGTTATCAACCCAATATATTTTTGGACATTTTATCTATGAAATATGTAATTGTGCCCATTTCAGGCAATTGAATAGTGCAAAACCTCACAATCCTTTTCAATTATCCTCTTGAAATCTTCTGATATAGCACTCCAATCCAATACATCCACCTTAAAAGGCAGATCTGACTCCGAAAAATCCTCTTTTACCAATGCCATTTTGAGAGGTGGGAGCGGCATGGCTGGTACAATTGCCAGATCAAGATCAGAATATTCTTTAGCCGTCAACGTAACCCGTGAACCAAAAGCTAGCACTTTGCAATCAGGCACATGTTTTAACAAAATGCTTTTTATGATCTTAAGATGATCAGGTCGAATATCAATCATGTTGGCGTTTCTCTAATTCATTAAGAAGATCACGAGCATGAGGGAGGAAATCGAGAGCCGTGTTATAGACGCTAACTGCCTTATTTTCATCATAAGTATGTGATGTGATATTGCGCTGTTCCCTGAATATAAACCAGTCTTCCACATATCGTATCATACCTTTTTCCGCACCCTCACGCATCAGGTCACGGAATGAAAGCGCATCCACAGCCGATGGATTCGGAGACTCCACTTCAAGTTGCCGTTTTAGCATCTTCCAGCAAAGCTCATAGGTGTATTCAAAGCGCTGGATGACCGCATCACGCAGTTCCTCGTCATACGGTGTCATTTGTGAACGATTCACAGCCCGTTTAAGACTGTTTATTGCTTTATTCAATGAAGATAAGTCCAGTGTCATCATTTACCTCTGGGACCAAAACCTCAAAGTTTCGATCGTCCCAACTCTGAATGTGCGCGCGCGAGGTGACCTGCAGCCTGCGCGCCAATAAGCGACAATTCACCTGCCAGTACACCCACAGCTACAATTTCTGCGAGTTTCTTTGAATTTAAGCCCGGTGTATCTCCGGCACCTGCGACTCCAAGTAAATTAAGGCAGTCCCTCTGGGTGCCAATTCCCGTACCACCGCCAACAGTTCCAACTGGTAATGAAGGAAGCGTGACTGCACAGTATAGGTCTTTGTATTCTGTAAGTTCCATGGTGGTAATCGCCGTACTTCCCTCCACAACATGTGCCACATCCTGACCGCATGCAAGGAACATCGCAGCAATAACATTTGCTGCATGTGCATTAAAACCAAGCGCACCGGCACGGGCAGATCCTAAAAGGTTTTTCCGGTAATTCACATCCACCATATCTCCAGTATTAGATTTTAGCCTCGTTTCGACCATATCTTCCGGGATCGTAACCTCTGCAACAACAGTTTTGCCCCTTCCCAAAATATTATTAATAGCTGCCGGTTTTTTGTCAGTGCACATATTACCTGACAGCGAGATAGGATCCGCTCCAAACTCATCCACTATAAGGTCTACAACCGCTTCTGTGGCAATAGTAACCATGTTCATGCCCATGGCATCCTTCGTATCATAAGAAAAACGCAGGTACACCGTATTTCCTACAACATAAGGCTCAACCCTGAGAAGTTTTCCGAATCGTGTGGTTTCTCCGGCTTTCTTCTGCATCTGCTCAAAAATTTCCGGTTTCCTTATCCAGTCAACAAATTCCCGTGCACGAGCAACATTTTCCAGTTTAAAAACAGGTGCGCGCGTCATCTCATCCTGAAATATTCTAACATTTGCGCCACCTGCTTTTGTAATCACGGAACAACCACGGTTTACACTGGCAACCAGCGCACCCTCAGTAGTAGCAAGTGGAAGATAATATTCACCAGATGCAAATTCCCCGTTCACTTTCACAGGTCCTGCAACCCCAAGCGGAACCTGAACCGCACCGATCATATTCTCAATATTGCGCTTTGTTACAACAGAAGCATCGATCGAATAGTTTTGGACATGCTTAAACCTGACATCAGTATACTCCTCTATTGAGCATCTTCGAATTGTCACAGCAGTCTTTGCATCTGTGTGCTGATCTATCTTTCGAAATGCAACCTCTCCTGAAAGCACTTTCCCAAGCAATTCTTTATCGCGTGTATTTAAATCAGTAATTGCTGCCATAAAATAATCACCATACAATATTGATAACCATCGAACTTCCCGCATATCCCATCTATATATCGCGCTAATATGCACATATCAAAATCGATATTCCATGTCTCTAACATTTCATAGATTAATAATTAATTGACCTTCCTCACGGAACTCCAAAAACATTTCTGCCACTTCATGGGAATGTACCATTTCGACACCTGCAATAAGTTCTTCTTCCTCAAGTCCTATCATCGATGCAGCAAGTTCACAGCACTTAAACCGCACACCAAGATCAATACACATTTGCATCTTTTTATCATAGTCCGGCGAGCCATGTTTATTTTTTTTCCCGAGTAGTACTCCCATAGGACCCCATAAAACTACAATCACTTCAAGCCCTTTTTTGCTATAATATATTGCAAATCGAAGAGTCTCCTGTGGACTTGTACTTTCATACACCATGTTTTTAAGCAGCAATAGTACCTTTGTAACTTTTGGCATACATTCACCATACCGTACTTTATAATTCACATATTCGGATGTTTAATTTTGATACATATAAATATTACAATTTCAAACTCTATAACCTATCAATAAACCATTTATTCCTCTTGTTATAATTGTAATTGTAATTGTAATTGTAATTGAATTATAACCACAATTGAATTGTAATTGAATTGTAGTTAAATTATAATTGCAAATCACCTGACAATCACGACAGCAATGCCATTAACATCAAGAACATCAACTGCACGTCCGGCTGAAAACACTTCTTTTTCAATCATGACAGTTTCAGGATCAAGCGTGATAATCTCACCATTCACAGTGATAACAATGCTTCCGCCTGCCACCTGCCTGGCAATCTGCTGCGGATCCTCTTCAATCAGCATTTTAACGATCGCTCCTGCCTGCTTCCTGAATTTCGGACCTATTATGCCCATATTGGGTTTAACACCCACAGGCAGGTGTTCAAAATCAGGCTCTCCTGCAATAACCTCGATATGTGAATTGGTCGCACCCTCAATATCCGTTATATCATCCAATGTACCATATACCTCAATCTTCTTGAGTGGTGCATTCAGTGCCATTCCATTTTCAGATTTATATCGCCTGACAGCGGCTGTGATGTCTTTTACCAGTTCACCTACAAGTTCAATATCTTTATCAATAAATGATTCATTGACATCCGGCCATGACTGCATATGGATACTGCCTTCACCAATTCTCGAATACATTTCTTCTGAGAAAAATGGTGTGAAAGGTGCGAGTAAGCGTGAAAGCGTGTCGATCGTTGTATAAAGCGTATACTGTGCCGCCCTTCGACCTGCCATATCATCACCATACAACCTTGATTTAATAAGTTCAATATAATTGTCTGCAAGTGTTTCCCATGCAAAGCCACGTATGTATTTGAAAGCCTCATCAAACTGGTATTTATCCATTCTATCTGTTGTGGAAAGGATAAGTTCGTTCAGCTTGCTAAGAAACCATCGATCGATAACAGTTAATGATGAAGTTAACTCTTCATCAGAATGTTGTTCCGGCTCATAGTTCTCAAGATGTAACATCGAAAACCTGTAGATACTCCACATCTTGTGCAAAAACCTTGAGGCAGAAACTACATCTTTCCACCTGAACATTATATCAGACCCTGTAGAGCCACCAACAGCAGCCCATTGCCTGAATGCATCCGCACTGTGTTGTTCTATTACTATTTCAGGTGCGATTATATTACCAAGTGACTTACTCATCTTTTGCCCATCTTCCCCGAGCACCATACCATTAATAAGAATCGAATCCCATGGTTTTTTACCTGTGAGTGCCATTGAGCGAAGTATCGTATAAAATGCCCATGTGCGTATTATATCGTGACCCTGCGGACGAAGTTGTGCCGGAAGCCGTAGTTTATGGTCTGTTAACCAGCCGGATACATGCAATGCGGTTATGGATGAATCCATCCATGTATCCAGCACATCCTCTTCTGCTTCAAATTCATTAGAGCCACATTTGCACGCTTCTTTTGGATTATCCTGTGTCGGGTCAAGTGGAAGCCATTCCTCCTTTGCAACCATAACCTTTCCACAATCCTTGCAGTACCAGACAGGTATCGGAGTCGCGAATATTCTCTGGCGGGAAATACACCAATCCCACTCCATTGTCCCGGTCCAGTTTTGGAGCCTGATCTTCATGTATTCCGGCAGCCAGTTTATCTCATCAGCCGCATTTAGTATCTCATCGTGATCAATCTTTGCAAACCACTGCCGTTCGGACAATATTTCAATAGGGGTTTTACATCTCCAGCACATACCCACGTTTTGTTCGAGTGGTTTTTGGTCATAAAGATAACCTTCGATCTTAAGGTCTTCAGTAATCGCTTTCTTGCATTCTGCAATTGTCATTCCTTCGTATTTTCCGGCAATATCAGTCATAATCCCGGTCTTATCGATTGCTTTTCGAAGCGGAAGACCGTGCTCGATCCACCAGCGTACATCCTGTTTATCACCAAAAGTACATATCATGACAGCACCGGTACCAAATGAAGGGTCAACCTCGCTGTCACTGATAACAGGAACCTCATATCCGAACAGCGGAATTTTTACAGTTCCACCTATGGATTTATTGTAGCGTTCATCATCAGGATTGATCGCGATTGCAACACATGCTGCAAGCAGTTCCGGTCTTGTTGTTGCGATCTCAAGTTTGCCAAAATGCAGGAAATTCAACTGGGTTTCCCTGGAATTGTATTCAACCTCTGCAAAGGCAATCGCAGTTTCACATCTCGGACACCAGTTGACTGGATGTTCATCCTGGTACACGCGCCCCATGTCGAACATCTTGACAAATGACTTCTGGGTTTTTACGTAATACTCTGGATCCATTGTGATAAACTCATTGCTCCAGTCTGTTGAAAAACCAAGATCCATCATAGTCCTGCGCATCTTCTCAATATTTTTGCCTGTGAGTTCTTCACACATTTTCCTAAATTCCATTCTCGGAACCTGGTTTTTGGTAATTCCTTGTGTTTCCTCAACTTTTACTTCTGTAGGAAGACCGTGGCAGTCCCAACCTTGCGGAAACATAACGTTAAATCCGCGCATACGTTTGTATCTTGCAACAAAATCGATGTAGCACCAGTTGAGTGAATTCCCGATATGGAAATTGCCTGTTGGGTATGGCGGAGGGGTATCAATTATATACTGGGGACGATTTTTGTCATCCCAATTGAAATAATACATGGACATATCCCATTCATTCTGCCATTTCGATTCGATATCATGAGCAATATATTCTTTTGGAACCGTCATTGAAACTCCAGGCAATTTATATATAGTACTGTGTATAGATGTTACAGTGATTTTAGATTATTTAAAGATATCCTGTGCCATCAAAGACACCTTTACAATAAATCTATATTTTCAATCGGTCTCTCAGAAAATAAGAATTTAACAATATTCATTTAATAAGCCAATAACCTTGCAGGATAGTAATGAGTCGATCACACATTTCGATCAGGTTTTCTCATTGCATGTGATCTGTGAAATTATTACTTCAAATAGATCCGACCATATGGACGATTTTTTTGTTGTACAAAAAACATGGGTTTTTCGTACCCAAGCAAATGCGATCGCAGGAAGCATTTTCTTGTAGTATAATACGATGCCAAGTTAATACGATTATAGGAGCATTTTCTTGTATCTTAATCATCATCTTTTTTGTAACTATCTGCCCCAACCATAGCGGCTGCAATAGATTCAATGCCATCAAGCCATTCTGCAACTAACCCGTATGGAATATTCTCTAACAATTTTTCCGGTATCTTCTTACCGCTGATCACAGAAGCGCCGATTCGGGTAATATATCCCATTGCAATATGTATATCACCTGCAGCTTCCGCCTCGATTGCAGATTTAATAAGATCCTTTATCTTTTGTTTCTTATCGAAATCCCCTTCTATGTAACATTCACATGCAGCGATTCCACCCATAAGTGATGTCTGGAGCGAATCGATCATAAGATCGGTATCTTCGGATATAGGCTTAATCCCAGCAAGCACAATGTCCCTTATATTTGCTATTGCCTCAAGTGCACTTTCACCCGAAAGTGTTTCCCGGTCATATTTTGAGATTATCTTCAGGCATGCAAGGATAATATCATCTTCCATATTAACGAAAATTTCACCATCTTTTCCGGAAGGTTCATCAGATTCAGCCAATTTAAAGTCACTTTCTTGAACCTGTTTTATCCAATTGTTCCAGCGTTCATGTGTGTAATATTCATGATGAATTTGTTCTTTTCCCTTATCAGGCATTTGCTTGCTCCATTATTGATTTTTTATAGTTTATAGAATTATATAGTTCAAGTTATTACACCGAATAGTGATTTTTCTCGTAGTAAATGTACCTATTCAATTATGTGGTGAGAGTTAATCCGGCGTTTAGAGGATTTTCAAGGGTTTAATTTGTTAAGCTCATATTTGTTTTTTAGTACTAAAAGATATTCGTCATGATTACCGACAACCCTTTCTAAATCGAATACCGGGATAAACCTAAATCGCAAGTTTTACTTTTTTGAGAGTGTACCCCAAACTGCATTTATCGTCCATGTTTCCAATGACCTGAATAATTGTATACCTATCCCCTTTCACAACCCCTTTCGGATGACATAGATCATACATGTCACATTCGATCTCATCACAATTTGAGGATTCATAACGTATCTTTGCCCCTTCGACCGCTTTTCTTGAATCCATTGAAGTGATAATAGGTGCATTGATTACATCAACTGCCATCACGTCACCATCGTGAATCGCACAATTATGCACAGTATTATTGCGCACACTTATAATTTCATATATGCGCCCTTTTTCAAGGTTCATACATGTGCTTTTAAGATTACACTTAGCGCATTCAGGAGTCTCGCCTATAAATGTAAAGGTCAGGCCTTCCTTTGCAAGACGTGATCCGATAAGTGTAATTTTAGTATTTTTATCAGTCATTTTGTCACCTTAAACATGATTGTTTTAAGTTTATATATTATAGTTCGTGACTTGTTATTTATTAATTGTAATTTGTAATTGTAATATATTTATAATTGTAATATATTTATATACAAATATCATGAAAACGTTCTTATGCAATCACTTTAGTGATCCTTGCTATATTTTCAGCGGCATCAGGACTCAAACCCGTACCAAGTATTGTATATCGTTCAGGGCGAATCGTGTGTGCAAGAACAAGCGCCTCTAATATATACTTATCTTCAATGCCAAGTTCATCGGCGCTTGTTGGTGCATGTATTGCTTTTAGTGCATCCCTTATCTTTTTCCAGTCCCCGCCATGCAGGTACATCATCATGATGGACCCTACTCCGCATTGCGCCCCATGAAGAGCTGGCATAGGTGCAACTTGGTTTAGCGCATGACTGAACATGTGTTCCGAACCGGAAGCAGGTCTTGTTGAGCCCGCAATACTCATTGCGACCCCGCTTGATACAAGTGCTTTAACAACAATGCGTGCAGAACTTTCAAGATCGGGTTTTATCAACTTTGCCGAATCGACAAGGATCTTTGCAGTCATTCGTGAAAGCGAGGCAGCATATTCACTAAATCTTTCACTCCTAAGACGCGATGCCATCTCCCAATCAAGAACTGCTGTATAGTTCGATATTATATCACCACAGCCTGCTGCAAGAAGGTGATATGGTGCATCCGCTATTATTCCGGTATCAGCCACAACTGCCATTGGAGCATTCGCCTCAATTGAGGTTGACTTACCATTATGAATAATGGACGCCCGTGAAGAGACAATACCATCATGTGATGCTGCTGTAGGCACGCTTAGAAACGGCAGGCCAATTTCAGTTGATGCAAGCTTTGCAACATCTATAGATGTGCCGCTTCCGATTCCCAACAGGTATTTTGCATTTTGACTGGCTGCAATGCTTTTAATGCGTTTTACTTCTTCCATCGATGAATTATTTGTAACCTCAATTTCAACAATGTATCCTTTGTCATACATGGCATCATAAACAATATCACCAGCTATTTTTTTGGTATACTTGCCTGTTACGATCAATGCGTTATCACTAAGTTTTAATTTTTCACAGGTATTTGTAACCTCATTGATAGTGCCATGCCCCGTAACTATGAATCGCGGAAGTTGCATCCATTTTGGTTCCCTGTATTCATTTTGTATCAAGATTATACCTGCATACGATTTTTATACTATAATTTTAATTAGGCACTATCAGGAATTCCCATCAAAATCCCATATATAAACATTCAAATTCATATCATTTATTCATTTATGTGTACTGAACAGAGGTAATTATGTCACCAGTCATAGATAAAATCTCGCAATTTATTAGCACTTACTACATCGATCCGATTAGGTACGATGAAGGCTACAACATATTTAATACAATAACATGGGCACTTGTGTTGGGCGTATGTATTTTTGGCGTGATGCGACTGCTTGATCGCATGAAAACCACCATTGACGATAAATTTATACTCTCTGTTATACCTTTTGTTCTTGCCGGCTCATCACTTCGTGTTATAAAAGACACGGGATTTTTCAAACCACCGATTGAGTACATGTTCGTAACACCTAATATCTATTTTGTCGTGTTTACCGTCACAGTATTTTGTCTGGCTTTTTCAAAATGGATGCAAGATGTGGGAAAAGTTACGGATTATCGTACGGGATTTGCTGCTCTGGGAATTTTATGGACTGGTGTCAATGTTGTTGTTCTGTTATATGTCGAAGATATCGTTCATCCAACTGTACCCATACTCGTTGTAGGTGCTGCGACCGTATTAACATTTTTCATTTATAAGATATCGAAATACGGTGGATATGAACTTTTTTCTAGCAAGTTGAACCTCTCAATTGTGTTTGCACACCTGTTGGACGCATCTTCCACGATTGTTGGCATTGACATCCTTGGAGGATATTATGAAAAACATGTTATACCATCGTATCTTATTGACCTTACAGGTACGGCATTTGTTATGTATCCCCTAAAGTTTATGATATTTGTTCCGGTATTGTACATTCTTGACACACAGTTCAATGGGGATGATGAGTCACGGACACTGCGAGCGCTTGTTAAGATGGTCATTCTTATATTGGGACTGGCACCAGCGTTTAGGAACACAATTGGAATGATACTTGGTATATAAATTTATGTACAAAAAATATGAGCAGGATATAAGTTACCTAAAGGAGATAAAAATCCATTTTTTTATCATTACGTTAGTATTCCTTTTGTCAGCTGCATTAGGGTTTTTTCGTTCTTATATGGATCCCGATTATGCAATGCAATCATTGGGCGAAATAAGTGGACTTTTAAGTATCATCAAGGAACTCAACCAAACCGGGATTATGTTATTCATTTTTTTTAATAACGCTATTAAGAGCTTGATGATTCTGATTCTTGGAATCGGTTTTGGCATTCTTCCGCTTCTGTTCATTGCATACAACGGCTATATCATCGGCGTTGTTGTGTACGTTATATCAGGTAAGAACGGATTTATTTATGTCCTGTCAGCCATCATGCCACATGGCATTCTTGAACTTCCGATGGTGTTTATATCTGCTGCAATTGGATTAAAAATGGGGTGTTTGCTGTTTAGTTCTTTTAAAGGACAGTCTGTTGAAATTAATACGGAGTTTATGCGTGGGATGAGGTTCTATTTTTTCAGGGTGATGCCACTGCTTTTTGTTGCGGCGTTTATTGAGGCGTTTGTGACACCGTTTGTTATTGTGGCGTTTATGGATTGAGAGTATATATGAATATCATACATGGTACCATTTACAACATGATCCGATTCAATTCCTTGTATTTATATATCTTAA
Organism: Methanosarcinaceae archaeon; assembly: GCA_052361145.1. GTDB lineage: Archaea > Halobacteriota > Methanosarcinia > Methanosarcinales > Methanosarcinaceae > Methanovorans. The sequence goes on along the minus strand of JBQVMC010000044.1, from coordinate 886 downwards.
ATCCTGAGTGCAAAATTCAGATATATATGAATCGAAAACCAATGCGACCGCCGTCAGGCGGCATTTTCCATAATATGCTATACTAAAGAATCAAAATCGTTAGTCGATATCTTTGGCAAGATGGAATGCACATCCGATAATGGATTGATCTGGCATTAAAAGTATCATATATGTACCGAGTCAGTACACCAATGGTACACCTTTATGTTTGGTGCAAAGCGGTTGGTTTTACGAGTTCATTATTAAAACGGTGCGACTTCGTGCGCGCGCGGAACGGCATGTTTCCATACCACAGACATGAAAAAAAAATTGTTTTTAACCGGTGTAGTTTTAGCAGATATGAGAATCCATGTTTGAATTGTGGACTATGAACTATGGGTTTGGTGTCAGTGGGATGTGCCGCCTAACGGCGTTCGCACCGGTTTTTGTTTCAATATTTTTTTAAATCGGACTAACTCATTTACACATCTATACAAATACAATTCTTATCCACTTCAAAAAGCATGGTAAAATGCATATTCAGATTATCTAAACCAAGTGTCTGAGCATCTTTTGATTTCAAAGTCAGTACCCTTAGATTTGAAGCGGATACGTGCGGGGTTTGTGAGTATGTTGGCAGGACCGTTTGCGTAGTGTTGCCAGGGACCGTAGAGGAAGGTGCGGATGTTTGTTACGCCAAGTACGGTGTTTGAGGTTTTGCCGTTGTTTAGGGAGGTGATGGATATGGTGTTTTTGATTCATTTACGATTTGTTGTGAGTAAGCAGTGCGCGCTTCGCGCGAACACGTGGTACGGTTTTGGTGATATATTGGTGCGCGTTCCCATGTGGTTATTTGATTTTGGAACGCGCTGCGAGGGTTAGGGCAAGGGCGGCGGTTAAGAGGGTG
>JBQVMC010000043.1:0-15263 GCA_052361145.1 Methanosarcinaceae archaeon | reverse complement strand
CAACTCCAAAGACCACAGTCCCCACAATCAATATATGCAGCGGCAAAACCGCATGGATGAATTCCTCCCCGAATATCAGGGTAATAATGTCCCCTGCAAAAAATCCGACACACAGACCAACAGGTAGTAAAACACATGCAGTATACTTCATGCTCTTGTCGATCATCTTCTGTAGTGCACCATGGTCCTTCTTTGCCCAGTATTCAGACGTTGCTGGATAGGTTATCATCTGGATAGCACTTGGGATCAACCAAAAGAACTTGCTCAGGCCTACAGCCACAGCATAATGACCGACATCTGTTGATGTAAGAAAATATCCTATTAAGACAATGTCTGCCTGATAATTAACCATGTTTATTGCATTTCCTGCAAATATCTGTGATCCGAATGTTAACATCTTCCTTGTTGTCGGCAGATAATCATGGAATGTGATCTCAAAGTACTCTCTACTTACCAGAAAAAGATACAGGCATGAACTAGCAGAAGACAATACAATTCCTATTACGGCTCCAGCGACGCCATATCCAAAGTATATCAATCCTGCTGAAATCAAAAGCATCAAACCTGCCTGAATGATCGTGGCCATACCGTGTTTCTTCATCTTCCGAAGACCATTCAGAAATCCCAATAAAGCTCCACCTACAGCAGCAAAAGGAAAAACAGGAGACAACATCTTTAGCAATCCTGACAATTCAGGCATATTAAATAATCCGGCAAAAACACTTGATGTGAGATAAAAGAATACACCAAATCCAATGCCAAGAAACAGGGACGTGATGACACCTGCAGTCACTATGGCATTATTTTTATCACTGTCATCTTTATACTCGGCAACATATTTTATCATCGCGGCAGGGATTCCCAAAGTTGCAACAAGCATTGCGATTCCGTAGATGGTCGAGGTCATCCGGTATAAACCAAGGTCATCAGCACCGATATATCTCCCCAGAACCACAATAATGATAAAGGCGATCAGCATGTTGATTGACGATGCTATGAACGTTATGCCTACATCAAATGCAAATCGTTTTGTTTCACTCAAATTGTCACACTCTGATTGATTATTTATGTATGGAGTGGTATGTCAAATATTTTAATTGACTTTGAAAATTAATGACCTTAACACTTTACACACCCTATCACTTGCATCCCCCATCCCAAACACACCGCTCCTCTCACCAGCACCCTCAAACCCCCGAATAGCATCTACAATCTCCCCATAATCCGCCCCCACCAACACATTCCAGCCATCCTCCACAGTCTCCACCCATTCGGTGTTCTCTCGCATGGTCACACACGGCACGCCTAGCATATAAGCTTCCTTTTGGATGCCGCCGGAATCTGTGAGAATCTTTTTTGAATTTGCCATGAGCTTTAGCATATCTAGGTAGCCAACCGGAGGAATGACCTTAACGTGTTGGCATAGCTCATCCCAAAGGCCATATTCCTTCAGGTATTTCTCGGTCCTTGGGTGAACCGGAAATACGATTGTGTCACTTGTAGCATAGAATGCTTTCACGATTGATGAAAGGTTCTCTTTGCTATCGGTATTGGCAGGACGGTGCACAGTTACAACTATAAACTCCTTTGTTGTTAAACCAAGATCGTTAATAATTGTTGATTTATCTTCTGCCACTTTTCTATTGTTTTCCAGTGCATCCAACATCACGTCGCCAACATTATAAACGCCGTCTGTGATGCCTTCATTCTTCAGGTTTCTGATCGCTGTTTTAGTAGGACAGAACAGTAGGTTCGAAATGTGATCTGTCAGCACACGGTTAAGCTCTTCAGGCATGCTGCGGTCAAATGATCGTAGACCTGCCTCCACATGTGCCACTTTGATATACAGTTTGGATGCTGCCAGTGCACCTGCGAGGGTGGAATTGGTATCGCCATACACCAGCACGAGGTCAGGTTGTTCATTAAGGAGCACCTTTTCGATCTCTATTAGCATTTTGGCGGTCTGCTCGCTGTGCGTGCCGGAACCGATGCCCAAATTATAGTCTGGTTTTGGGATGCCAAGTTCATCAAAGAATACATCTGACATACCGAAATCATAGTGCTGTCCGGTATGCACGAGAATCTCTTCATGCTCCCGACGAATGGCGCGGGAGAGCGGTGCACATTTGATGAATTGGGGACGGGCTCCGATGATTGATACAATTTTCATGTTTGATCTTAAACTTTTTTTTCACCATAGTGCTTAAATAATAGGAAAATAAATGCAATACCATACAATATACTCAAATTGAAAATATAGATTGCTACATTTAGTCTTTTTAAAATGTTTTTCGTCAATATGTTTATATTATCTTCACTATACCCCTCCCATTTTGTATGATAATCCAAAAAGAGTGGGTCTTTTGTTAAATTATACATGAGCAACATTTGATCTACATGAATCTGGTGATATTTACCTGCCGGAGTTCCTACAACATCATAAACCGTATAGCTTCCAGTATCATAATCAGAAAGATGATTTTTTAATTCATTTACACCTTCATCAAACAAAAACAGTGCATTTTCATCATTCGTTATTGTATAGTATTCATGAATTCCAATAAGTGCAAAAATAAATCCATTTAAAGTTCTAGGTTTGGGTTGTTCTTTATAACAGTATTCTAAGTACCACCATCCACCGTCTTCATCAATGTGTAATACCCCCCCATTCTCCACAAGTACATAGAAGGAATTTAAAGCAGATTTAGCAGTATTTAAATACTTTTTATCCCCAGTTAAATCATAAGCATAAGCCAATACTTGAATTGCCTGACCTTGTGCCATTGCAGAAACCCATGGTGGATTAAGTACAAAATTTGGATATGAAATAATACTCGAATATTCCCATACACTATAATTATCCCTTTCAACAGCATTTTCTACAAGCCAGTTTGAACAATTTAGAAACAAATCCTTGTATTGAATGTCATTTGTTTCATTATAAGAATCTAAATAGTTCATTGCCGTTTGAGATATAGTCACTGGATTTCTTCTCTTTTCTCCAACATATTCACCATTTTGATATTTGTATTCTATATAAGGAACACCGCTTTCGTCTAAAATAATTTCTTTCGACGATTGGTAGCCAATTCCATTTGAAATATAAAATACTGACTTTTCTGCGAAATTGTAATCTAAATAAGACAAAGGTATCGCACAAAATGCCAATATCACTAAAATAGTTAGTATTTTTTTAACCATATAAATCACTCTAATTTACAATACAATTTAAATAAACGTTTTTCCATATTCTCCCAGTTATATGTTTCTTCAACTGCCTTGCGACCGTTATCACCCATCTGTTCTGCTTCTTCCGGATGTTCCAGAAGCCAAAGAATAGCATCGGTGATTTCCTGAATGTTCGTGGGATCTACGAGGATTCCGCAATTTGATTCATCAACTACTTTGTGTATTTCCGGAAAATCGCTTGCTATCACCGGAATCCTACACGCCATATATTCAAATAATTTATTCGGTAGACCTATTAAATTATTATAATGGGTTGGCTGGAACAATATAATGCCAACCGTCGATGTTTCAATATATCTAACCACATCTGAATGAGGAATCCAATCTATAAATTCAATATTTTTTTCTAATCCGTTAGTTTTAATATAGTCACCAACCCAATTTGAAAATTTTTGTGTGTCTGAAATTTTGCCTACAATCAACAATTTTACATTTTTATTATTATTTTTTATTGCTTTCATCGAAAACAATAATTTATCAAAACCCCTTTTCTCACTAATATTTCCAAGTGATATAAGTATACTTTTTTCTTTTATAGAATTTGACACATTAAATAACTCTAAAATAGGGACATTAAATAACACCACAACATCCTTTATTTTCTCATACCTCTTTTCGAGTGAGTAATTTACAGTAATTATAATATCTGTAAATTTACACAACGTCTTTTCGGATATATCTACAATTTTATCCACTAACTGTTTTAGATATTTTGGAAACATTGTGTTTTGCGATATGATTGACGGATAATGTTCATGTGCATCATACACTAATTTAGTTCGTCGAAAAAATTTAAGCAACGTACAAACAAACAACGATCCGGGCTCATGACAATGATAAACATCACAATCCTGACGTAATCCCGCAATAAAAACCCGCAGCATGGTAATTGGATGCAGTATTTTTAAATTCGGCTTTTTTATTGTAATTACCTGTATTCCATCAACATTATTCTTACTTGCAGTATCCGATGGTGCGATTAAGGTTACCACATGCCCTGCTTTTAGAAGAGATTTTGATTCCTTATGGAATACTCTTGTGTCAAATGGCTGATGAATAGTAGTTAACATGCATATTTTCATAAAATCCCCTTACCGAATCGATTTATTACACACCAACAACCACCCAAACGGCACCACCCTGAAAACACCCATTCTTTTAAGAATTGAGTAAACTCCCCGAAACCTCGGGGGCACCACCTCAACCGGATATACCACCTTAACAATTTTAACGCGCACTGACGGATCAATCCCCCGGATCATCATCTTAACTTTTTTAGGCGAAGGAATATTAATCCCAGACAGGCCACTATATCCCATTTTTTTAGACACCCATGGTTTTGCAAACCCCGGGACCAAACAATAAAAAGGAATACCTGAATGCAATTCCATGAAAAAATGCCTGTTTGGGAACTGCATCACCAATTCACCCCCTTTCTTCAAAACCCGTAAAGCTTCCCGTAACATCTGTTCCTGATCCGGCACATGTTCGATCAGGGATATGGCACTTACCAGATCAAAATGCTCATCCTCAAAAGGTAAATACCGTGCATCAGCAGCTACGTAGAAAACGTTCTCGCTCCGACTCATGTATTCTTTACATTTGACCAGGTTGGCATTACCAAGATCAGAACAATATATGTTCCCAAATTCTTTCCCGAAAACCTCGGAGTTCACGCCATACCCACAACCCAGATCCAGATAATCATTTGTGTTCAATAATTTAGTAGATGCTAAACGATATAGATCATAAAGATAATTAGCCCGAACATTAAGGTTTGACACATGATTTGTTTGTATCTGGTCAGTAATCTTACCTACTAATTTCATATTTCATTTCCTGAATGTATTCAAGTTCATTTTTAACAAATATATCGTACATTTACACATTATTTACTATTATAAGAAATTACATCAATATCAATTTGTATTATAATTTCAGAGTAAATTCTTCTAACAATACTTATATCCTATGATATTACAATATATTCCTGAATCATATATAAATAATAATGAGTGGAATTTATGACCGGTGAGAATAAAAAATCTAAACTTATAAGTGCCCTCCCCTACTGCGTAGGAGTAATCATATCATTTCTTATAGCACTGTATATACGAACAATCCCAAAAGCAGGCGTATTCCTGTCAAACGGATTCGTGCGGTTCGGCGGCAATGATCCATGGTATCACCTGAGAAACGTAGAATCCATCCTGCACAACTTCCCAAACATGTTGTGGTTTGATGCATACACTGCATACCCGTTCGGCACCGTACAACCCTTTGCACCTCTTTTCGACATGATCCTTGCTACAGTTATTCAGACACTTGGATTTGGAAATCCAAGTCAGGACCTGATCAACAACGTGTGTGCATACTACCCTTCAGTACTTGGCGCACTTGTGATTATCCCGACATACTTCGCTGCCAAATGGATATTCGACCGCAGGGTAGGATTGCTCGCAGCATTCCTTGTAGCGATATCACCTGGACAAATGCTGTCAAGATCCATAATCGGTTTCAATGACCACCACATAGCAGAAACATTGATGAGTACAATAACAGCAATGTTCCTGATAATCGCAGTTAAAAAAGCACGTGACCATGACATTACGTTTAAAAACATCAAGAACAAGAATTTCGATGCACTAAAACCGGCACTTCCATATTTTATACTCACCGGAATCTCATTGGGTGCATATTCCCTCGCATGGAAAGGAGCACTCTTCTTCAGCTTCATCATTGGGATCTACATAACAGTTCAGCACATCATCGACCATATGCATAAGCGCTCAACCGATCATACCGCAGTTGGTGGCATGATCATTTTTGCAGTTACGCTTGTGATGGTACTCATGGTACCCAACCTTGCTTCTAGGGCCTTACTACTAAAAGGTCTCATCGCAGGCATCATCGCATTCCCTCTCTTCACCCTCATCTCCATTGAATTAAACAAAAGGGACCTCAAAAAATATTACTATCCACTCTTAATCGCAATTCTTTCCATTATAACAATCATCCTGACAAAAACATTCTCACCATCAGCCTATGCTCTCATCGCCAGCCTGGCCACTTACTTCATACGAACCGGTGGTGGTAGTACCATAGCCGAAGCAGCACCACTCCTCTATCCGGGCGGCGTGTTCTCACTTAAACCACTGTGGTATAACTTCGGACCGGGGGTGTATCTGGCATTCATAGCACTGCTGATGCTAGGATATGAAGTGATCATAAAAAAGAACACACAGGAAAAAACATTCCTGATCGTCTGGACAATCATGATCATCTGGGCCACGCTCCAGCAGAACCGTTTTGCATACTACCTATCAGTGAACATCGCGATACTTGCGAGTTACTTCAGTATCAGGATACTTGAATTCGGGGAATGGAACACACTTGTTACAGACCTTCGTTCTAAAATACGAGCTAAGACAGGCCTGCCCGAGATCGTGAAGGTTGTCAAGATACAACATGTCATATCAGTCCTGCTAATATTCCTGATCCTGATCAATCCGACGTATAGTCTCGCACTGCAGCAGTCACAAGGTACGGGCGGTCCAAGGAGCCAATGGCTCGAATCCCTTGACTGGATGCGCTATAATACCCCGGATCCGGGTCTTGATTTCTATGAGAACTACCAGATACCACAAGACGGTGAAAAGTTCCAGTATCCTGATACCGCCTACGGTGTGATGTCGTGGTGGGACTACGGCCACTGGATAGAGGTCATCGGACGCAGGATACCAAACGCCAACCCGTTCCAGCAAGGTATAGGCGGGCGTAGCCAGAGCCTCGATCAAGAAAACAAACCCGGCGCTTCAACCTTCTTTACAGCCCCATCCGAAGAAGCCGCAACTGCTGTCCTCAAAGATATCCATCCTGATCCGGATAAAGCAGGCGCCCGTTACATCGTATCAGATGTAGAAATGGCAACAGGTAAATTCTATGCCATGACCGCATGGACACGGGACACTGCGAACTACTACATACCAATACAGACCAACCAGGGAACCCAGAATGTACCGGGCCAGCGTTACTATGATTCGATGGAAGCACGACTCCATATCTTTGACACTAATGGTCTCAAACAGTATCGCCTTGTACATGAATCACCTGCAGGCAATTCGGGCGAGACAGGATACAAGAGCATCTACAACCAGCTTTTCGGCGGCAGCATTCCTGTGGAAAACACAGGTTATGTTAAGATATTTGAATATGTAAAAGGTGCCATCATCAAAGGAACCGCGCCGACGAACGAGACTGTAACCATCAGCACGACTATAAGAACAGGTCTGGGAAGGACATTCGAATACACCCAGACAACATCCGGCGGCGCATATGAATTCACAGTCCCGTACTCAACAGAAGGTCCGTTACCCGGTGAAACGCAGTTTGACACACAACCGGTCGGAGCATACACGATCAGCTACGGGAATGTGAAAAAAGAAGTAAGGGTTAGTGAAATAGATGTACTGGATGGCGGTGTGATTGAGGTGTAAGTTCCGCACGTTAGCGGCGCGTTCCATCACCTACACGGAATAACAGGAATAAATGGTATAATTTACGAAAAATTCAAGGCTGTGATAGGCCATGAAGTTGGTAAAATACCAAAAGGAAAGAAAAAACCGAGTTTGAAAATATGGATCAAGGAAGATGTGGAAAAGAAACGCTATGCAGGTTTTGGAAAGACAATTGTTTTTACTGATATGCATATGTGGCAATCTAAGAAAGCTGGATATGAAAGTGTACATGGGAAACCAATAGCGGGAAGATTTGTTTTTGATAGGGACTAGGGCAATTGTGGCGGTTGCTCCTGGTTTTTAACAGATCTTTAAGTCAAGTTATTATCATGATAACTAATCGTTAATCGTTAATCGCGAAACCATATGTAAGATCATCTAGTTCAACTACTTTTTTCCATAACTCCATGCAGTCGCATGTAAGTTCATCAAGCACGCCTGTGTCCTGCGTGATCGAGAATTTTCGTATTGCGTCTGCTACATCATGGCTGCACTTTTTACAATTATGGGGTCCGCGTTTTGAGCCTGCACCCACAGGGTCAGACATGATCACTGTATCCGGATGTGCCTGTTTTGCTTTTCTGAATATTTCTATAATGCTCCAGAGCCACGGTGGGCGGTACTGTCCTTTTTGCCACAGTGATTCGACAAATGTACCGCGTTGTACATTGCAGAGGTTTATGGAAATTGTATCTGCGTACTGTGCGACATCGTCAACGGATTTTAGGATGTCATTTATTGCTTCGCCTTCGGATAAGAATGGGGGTTTTAACATCAGGTATGCTTTTGTTGTCACTCCATGCTTTTTAGCGGTTTTTGACGCACGGACAAAATCCGTAAACGTAAAGCCTTTGTTAATGGAATCCTTGCGTATTATATCGGAACTTGTTTCAAGACCGACCGCAATTTCAAATTTCGTGTCGAGAGAAATACTATTACATTCCTCCATTATTTCATCTGTCACAAATTCAGGGCGCGTTTCAGCAAGCACTTTTCGGATGCGTTTGTCACCTGCAAGCCGACGCAGGATATTTTGGCGGACATGCGGCGCTATTTCACGTTCATCAAAGAAACTTCCGGATGTGAATATCTTGAGCATAAACTCATCCAGATCATCTGCTTTGTGGAGTGCCCTGTCAAGTTGTGCTTCAATATCGGCAGGGGAGGGGGGGGTATGGGCGCTGTCGTAAACAAAACCGCACATTGTGCAGCCGCCTGCTCGTCCCCACCGGCAACCTGATGTTTTGAAGATTGTGGTAAGGGTTTTAACCTCGTGCCCATCGAGCAGGTCAACACCTGTCCACACCGCCGACGGTTTGTCAAGCGCTGACGGTTTGATTCGCTGGCGTGCCCGGATATCTGATACTGCGTTGTTGAGTGTCATCTGCTTTAACTCATTCAAATTCGATGGTTGCAGGCGGTTTTGGCGTTATGTCATAGACGACTCTGGCAACCGATGCGATCTCGCCTGTGATCCTTGATTCTATCGTCCTTAGAACATCCCATGGAAGTTCCATTGCTTCTGCGGTCATACCGTCCCTTGAACCTACCGCGCGCACGGCAATAATCCAGCCATGCACCCTCTGGTCACCTTTTACACCCGTACCTTTGCCCAGAATTGCGGCAAAGGTCTGCCATGGATGGAATTTTTCAAGCAGTTCCTCTTCAACGATCGCGTTTGCCTCGCGAACAACCTCTACTTTTTCTTCTGTGACCTCTCCAACGATACGAACTGAAAGTCCCGGACCCGGGAACGGCATGCGCTCGGATATCTCCACAGGGAGGCCAAGTGCCCGCGCAATTTCGCGAACCTCATCCTTGTACAGGTCATCGATCGGCTCGACGATTGCCTTAAAATCAATAACCGACGGCAGTCCACCAACATTGTGGTGTGATTTGATCCCGCCTTCGGACTCGATCCTGTCAGGATATATGGTACCCTGGATCAGGTATTCGGCTTCAAGTTCTTTCGCTTTCACTTCGAAGATGCGTATGAATGTTTCACCTACAGCCTTGCGCTTCTCTTCGGGATCTTCGATACCTTTTAAGGCTGCAAGGAACTGGTTTTTTGCATTGACAACGTGAAGGTTCATGTCAGGGAATATCTCCTTTACGCGCCCTGTCTCGCCTTTACGCATAAGACCTGTGTCGATGTATATAGGTGTTAATTTATCGCCTATCGCACGGTTTGCAAGCACTGCGCAGACTGAACTGTCAACCCCGCCGGAAAGTGCGATTATTGTTTTTCCATTAGCCTCTTTTTTGATTCGATCTATGCTTTTAGTTATGTATTTTTCGACTTTTACCATTGGAATGAACTCCGGTTTGATTTATGAGACTTTTTATCTTCCGGAATGGTTTTGAAAACCGCAGGGATCACAGAGGCACGCAGAGAAAAATAAGTATTCTCTGCGGTATCTTTTTTGCCATGATCCGTTTATCCGGAATATATTAAAAAGTGTCTGATTTATATGTATGTTTATGTTGGTAGTATGATGGTTTGTATATAGTAATTTTGGGTTATATATGGGTGCTTACAGACCCCGGTTTGGTAAAACTTTGTATAAGTTGTTAACGGCGGCGTATCCCATCATTGCCAAAGACATTTATGAAAAATTTGGTTTCCTTATGTTTGTGTATTATGGAACATGCCGCATGACGGCGGTCGTATTGGTTTTAATTCATATCGATCTGATTTTTGCACTAAATATACCAGATATACAAATACTAAAATTTTATTGATCTACTGCTTTTTGATCACAAGGAATGTAGTATCCATAGGATTTGGAAAAATTATTGTACTTTTATCGTATCCCCTTCAAAAAGGATGGTAAAATGCATATCTGGATTTCAAAATCAAGTGGCCAAGCAGGCCTTCGATTTCAGAATAGTGCCAGTTACCCTATGATTTGAAGTGGATACGATTTTTTTAATCTCAACGCTTTGAGTTCTCCGTTTATGATACGAATATATTTTGATGTTGTTCTGACTATTGTGGCCGATACACTCTACAGATTGCTTGCCGATGATCTGAAGAGATTTGAGGATTGCACTCCAAAAACGATTTTTTCCGATATCATCAACTGCAGATGTAACGGAGAAGTGGTTGGCGATGAGATAATAATCAAAATGAAGAAGAAGGCAACAACACCCATTTTCAAATCTAATGAGATTTTTCAGAAATCGTATCTTGTACCATGGTTAGGCAATAAGAGGCTTCGGTTTGATTGGATATCTTAATTATGGTTCAATTATGTGATGTAAACGTTTGACGAAAATCGGTGTTTAATGAAACCGGCATTTCTCATTCTGGCATACAACAATAATTTATCCTGTTGGACGATTCATAATAATCACAAACATGGATTATGTAATTTATCCCACATTAAGTATCGTATTTTAGGACAGTGTCGGAAATTGTTGCTTTCTTTACAACCCATGTTCACAAGTATGAAATAAAACCGCTATCATTGGACTACACCAATTTTCAAATATGTTCCACACCTTCTTGACCCCTATCGATTTCAAGTGCTTGTTTATTCCCAAATATTTGCAATTGAATGCATCCAGAACGTTTTTTTGCACATTCGTCATGGCTGTAAGTTTCAGTGTCCGAAATTTATCCCTCTATAGACGCAATTTTCCAATTTCACATCTCTTCAGTTCTCGAAATGATTCTGCAATTGGGTAGTAGTTGTAGATATCACTCTTATTTTTGGGTGTGCCCGTAGATGCATAATCGGTCATACATATTATAATTATTATATAAAATCCACGGCTTGGAGTTCTGTTTTACATCTAGAAAAGTTGGGGAAGTAGTACATTGGTGTAAATCGATAGCAATAGACGTTAAAAGAGATTATTTATGGATAAAAACTGTGAATTTTGGTGTGATACTGGAGAACATGGGTTACAACGATAGTCACGGGATGTTAAGACTGAGGGTACTTTCATGCTAAATAATAAAAAGTTTCATTTTCTCATTCCAAATCCTTTTAAAATATGAACACCTCTTAATTCTGATCATATTTGAGATTCATTGAGAAAATATTTGGAAAAAAAGATGTAGCACCGGTCCCAATTTCACTGGAATTTGGAGAACTTCCTGCCTGGTTAAAAGTTGAGTCCGAAAAGAGATTTGGAGGACTGCATGATCATATCCGACAAAAGTACGGAGAGATTGGCTTTGCTCTTGAAGGTCTTAGCGAAAGCAAGGAACGCCTGGAGGCTGCCACATCCATCAATGATGCCTATAAGCAAATCGCAAAAGCTGGCCTTTCGAACAAGAATAATGTTGTAAAGAACCTTAATATCCTGATCGATAGAACTATAATTCCGGAGAAAATCACTATATCCGATGCAGCTGAATTCCATATAAATGCCAAGTCCGGTTTAAAAATGCTCATTGAAAATACAATCCGGAGTCAGCAATATACAAAAGCACTTTTTCCGGAAGAATATAGGGGTGTGATGGATAATCTCAGCCATCTGGACATATTGTTTGATGAACTTATTACTCCCATTAATGAAGCAAAGGATAAGTTGGATGCATATGATAGATTGTACATTGATATTGATGCCATTAGTGAAACCACAGGGCAAATCGAAGAAACAGGCAAAAATATCCAAAATATTGAGAAAAAATTTAATTCATTGAAGAATGAACTGCACGATCTGGAATTGAAATTGGAAGATATGGGAAAAAGTGAGGAGATCACAAGAGCGCACGAGTTAGAAGAACAAGTTAAAGTCATTAGAGAACGATTGTCAGATATCGATTCCAACGTCAGGTTGTTATTTACACCGTTGTCCAAAGCTCTCTTAAGAATGGAAAAACAAAACATAAGTGGCAGGCATAAAATGTCACCTGAGAATGTAAAGATCCTGATGGTATTAAGGGATGATCCTGTTTCTATTATTGGAAATGATATTACTCAATTTCTTGATGAAATGAAAATACGTATCGAAGATGGTACCTTGGGTCTTAAGCAACAAAAAATTAACACAACCATCAAGCAGTTCGATGTATTAAGGAATTCGGACACTCTTTCAAAATATAGCAACAAAAGGGATTCATGCTCATCCGATATCGAAGAGGCAATGGAGAAGTTAAACAGGATTACCATTTATAATGAAAAGAACCAGTTTGAAAAAATGATATCTAACTGCCAGGGTAAAATTGGTTCTACCAAAAATGATCTGGAAACCGAAAGGACACATATAGCAACCTTAACAAAAACATCGGAAGAATGTATTGCAGAGTTGAACTCTGATTTGACGTTTATTTTTGGAACAAAGATTGAAATTGTCGATTTCGCATGATGTAGTTGTTGGGTTGGTTTGACACATGATGAATGAAACGCGCGCATTCGGCATTAATAGACAACAAGCGGACACCGCATGTTGGGTCGGATTAAATTTTTTGAACAGGCACCGGATAACAAAAAAGAATAATGCTTAAAGGGGAGTAATAAACAACAATATAATAGATAAGTGAAAAAGGACAAAACTGGAATTTCCAATAACACCTCATTACTTTGTTGGATATTTTATAATGATGTAACAAATTCAAATATCTTCTCCGTTAATCTCATATACAAACAAAAGCGATTAACTCACCTAGATAATAATATTATCATTGTACAATCTAAGGTGCTTATAAATGGGAAAAACAATATCAGAAAAAATAATAGGGGAACATGCTGGCAAAGATGTGTCGGCCGGAGAGATCGTAATCGCAAAAGTAGATGTTACGGCAGTTCAGGACGGAACCGGACCGCTGGCAGTCCAGCAACTTGAGAAGATCAATCTTGTTCAGGCAAAAAACCCAGGGCGCACTATTCTTTTTATAGACCATGCCGCACCAAGCCCGCATAAGGACCTCTCAAATGCACATAACATCCTTCGCAGGTTTTCAAAGGAAACAGGAGTAATACTATCCGAAATCGGGGAAGGCGTATGTCACCAGAGGCTTGTGGAATCCTATGTAGATCCGGGTGACATACTCATAGGCGCGGATTCACACACCTGTACATCAGGTGCACTCGGGGCATTCTCTACAGGCATGGGGTCAACAGATGTGGCAATCGGTATCGCGCTTGGCAAGACATGGCTTCGCGTGCCTGAAACATTCAAGATCAATGTCACAGGTAAATTTAAAAAAGGTGTATACCCAAAAGACCTCATCCTCTACGTAATCGGAAAGATCGGTGCTGATGGTGCAACCTACAAAGCACTCGAATTCACAGGTGAGACCATCCAAAACATGACAATGTCCGAGCGGTTCACACTCTCGAACATGGCTGTCGAGGCCGGGGCAAAAACTGGCCTGATAGAAGCTGACGAGACCACAAAACAATACCTTAAACAGCAGGGACGCGGTGATAAATTCAGGGTTATCAAGGCAGATGATGATGCTGTTTATGAGCGTGTGATTAAGATTGATGCATCCGAACTTGAACCAATGATATCAGCACCGCACACAGTTGATAACATAAAAACCACAGGGGAACTTAAGGGCACAAAGGTGGATCAAGTGTTTATTGGTACATGTACAAATGGACGACTCGATGACCTTGGGATCGCTGCAGGTATCCTGAAAGGCAAACAAAGGCATCCTGACACACGTCTTATTATAACACCTGCATCCCGGGATGTATATCTAAAGGCATTAGAAGCCGGATATATCGCAACATTCATCAAAGCAGGTGCGGCCGTTATGGCACCCGGATGCGGTGCGTGTGTTGGCGTACACCAGGGAATCCTGGGTGATGGTGAAGTATGCCTGGCAACCCAGAACCGCAACTTCAAAGGAAGAATGGGTAATACTGAAGGACTTATTTATCTATCCTCACCTGCAACCGCAGCGGCATCTGCAATTGCAGGTGAGATCGTTGATCCGAGGGAGGTGCTTTAAATGGAAACGAAATTGAAAGGCAGGTCATGGAAATTCGGTGATGATATCAGCACAGACCTTATCGCACCCGGTCGCTTGTTCCACCTTCGGACAAACCTTCCAAAACTTGCAAAACACGTATTAGAAGATGCAGACCCGGAATTTCCGTCAAAAGTGCAAAAAGGTGACTTTGTAGTCGGTGGCAGTAATTTCGGGCTTGGATCAAGCAGGGAACATGCCCCCACGATCATCAAAATCGCAGGTGTGGGTGCAGTTCTGGCAAAATCATTTGCGCGTATATTCTACCGCAACGGTATTAATGTCGGGCTTCCGTTGTTGATATGTAACACCGATCTGATCGATGAAGGCGATGAATTGTATATCGACCTGTCAGAAGGTACTATCAAGGATATAACAAAAGGGACAGAAATTACGTTTATGCCACTTCCTGATGTTATGATAAAAATCCTGCAGGACGGAGGACTTGCAGCACACATCGAAAAACACGGCGATTTCAAACTTGGTTAATTTAATTATTATACCCCGCAGCTCTGCTGCGGTTGGGATAAATCAATGCCAACCTCTGTAGCCTTAGACATTAA
>JBQVMC010000042.1:0-15338 GCA_052361145.1 Methanosarcinaceae archaeon | reverse complement strand
AAAAATGGAATAGTAACGTGTATGAATTTGTTTGAGATGTTTCTGCCACCAGAAAATAATAAAAAGTCTCCTATTTATCAAGATTCATCTCTTAACCGAACACCAATGGGGGAATTTCATGTAATCAATAAATAAACACAATTTCGTACAAAGTATGTACCATCAAAATTCGGAATCAATATAGGTCTAAACGCCTATCTTCAAAAAGTGGAACTAACCTGCGGATCTTTTTTGTTTCATCCAGGTCAATTTCATGTATAATGATACATTCATCTTTTCCGGCTTCTGTTTTTATATCACCCCATGCATCAATGATCAGGGAACCTCCAAAAAATGATGAATATGGATCTATGCCTGAGCGGTTGCAGGCAATATGTGGGATCTGGTTCTCTATTGCACGGGAGCTAGCAAGCGATTTCCAATGATTGGCTTTTGGGACCGGAAATTCAGCTATTGTGACAAGAATATCCGCCCCCATCATCGTTAATTTTCTTGCCACCTCGGGAAACCTGAGTTCATAACATATTTCAAGACCAATGGTAATATCGTTCTTTTTTAGTTTTATCGGCAAAATCGTGTCACCGCTTGAGAAATATGACTTTTCCATCCCGAAAGGATGGGTTTTTTTGTAAGTGCCGGCAAGACATCCGGATTCAATACAAAAGCCAAGATTAGCATACAACGGTAATCCTTTATTATCTATTCCTGTCACAATAATTGAGCCTATAAGAATACAATCATGTTCCTTTGAAAATTTCGATAATGTTTCGATCGTCGGATAAGGGGAACGCTCTGATACTTCCCCAATATTGTCATAGCAGAATCCGGTTGAAAAGACCTCTGGTAATACGATAAGTTTTGCACCGTCGGATATGGCTTCCCCTGCCATTGAAATTGCTTTATTTATGTTGGATTGCTTTAAACAGTGCAAAATATCCATCTGGATGCAGGCGGCTTTTATACGTGTCGTCTTTGTGTCTCCTATTTCATCATATCAGGTTATTGGTGTTTAAACATCTGATAATTCATTATTTGTTATTTATTTAGCTCGATAGATCAATATCAGTAAGTATCTCAGTTAAGTTTTACCCTCTCACCTTTCACCATATACACCACACTCTCACAGATATTGGTGGCATGATCCCCAATTCGCTCAAGGTAACGCGCCACAAACGTCAGGTGCGATGCACTGGCAAGCTTTCTCGGATCCTCAACCATCAGTGTAATTAATTCCCGCCTGATCTGGTCAAACAGTGCATCGATCTCATCATCACATTTTGCGGTCTCATAAGCCAGGTCAGTATTCAACTCACTAAAAGCCTGTAGTACACGATCCAGCATCTCGCATGCTATATGAGCCATTCTGGGAATATCGATAAGGGGTTTGATATGTTCCTCATCCCCGATCACAACGACGATCTTTGCAATATCCACTGCAAGATCACTCATCCGCTCAAGGTCGAGATTGATCTTAATAACAGCCCCTATCATCCGCAGGTCCCGGGCCATTGGTTGCTGGAGTGCAAGAAGCCGCATGCATTTAATTTCAATCCTGGCAGAATGGTCATCTATTCCGGCGTCGCTTTTTATTACATCTTCTGCCTGTTCGACGTTATGATCGCACAGTGCCTCAACCGAATTTTTAATCGATGTGGTTGCCAGTTCACCAAGTCTTAAGACCATCTGCCGTACATTTGCAAGTTCCTCATGGTATTGTTCCCGAACCATTACATTCCTCCTGTTCTGTTCTGTTCTGTTCTATTCTATCCTGTTCTATCCTATTCTATTCCATTGACCTGCTATTTTTGCCGTATAAAAGTATAACCGATCCATTATCATCCATCGATCATCATTCATCTGGTTATCCGAATCGTCCTGTGATGTAATTCTCCGTGCTCTTTTCGATAGGATTCTCAAATATCTGTTTTGTCTTCCCGAACTCGATCATCTCACCAAGCAGGAAAAACGCCGTGTTATCAGATATCCTAGCAGCCTGCTGCATATTATGAGTCACAATAACGATCGTATAATCATATTTCAGTTCACTTATCAGGTCTTCGATCTTTGCGGTCGATATAGGGTCAAGCGCACTGCACGGTTCATCGAACAGTATCACATCCGGTTTCACCGCAAGTGTTCGTGCGATACAGAGTCGCTGCTGCTGTCCCCCGCTCAAATCAAGTGCGGGTTTATCAAGAATATCACATACCTCATCCCACAGCGCAGCACCCTTTAGACTATCCTCGACCACCTTATCCAGTTCGCGTTTTGCCCGGGTCCCGTGTATACGCGGTCCGTATGCGATATTGTCATAGACAGACATCGGAAATGGGTTTGGCTTCTGGAAAACCATTCCTATCCTCTTTCTAAGAACAACAACATCTACATCCTTATCATAAACATCCCTACCTTCAAACAGCACCTCACCGGTGATATGGCATCCCTTTATAAGATCGTTCATCCGGTTGATGCACCGGATAAACGTTGATTTACCACATCCGGACGGACCGATCAGGGCAGTAACCCTGTTTTTTTGGATCCGAATAGATATATCTTTCAAAGCCTGTGCACTGCCGTACCAGAGGTTGAGATTGCGACTTTCAATCCCAATATCTTCTGTTTCCATCAATCATATCTCCTTATCTTATTTTTCATCTGAAATCTACATATTCCCTTTACCTTTACCTTTCCCCATCCCTTCTCCATCAAGACCGTAACCCCATCCTGGCCTGGTAGTAACGCTGGATCGCAATAGCAGTAAAATTGATTATAAAGACCATCCCGAGCAATACCACTGCACTGCCATATGCCATTTCATCGGATATCCCCTCTGACACAAGGATATACAGGTGGTACGGCAGCGCCCGTACCGGCTCGAATATCGATTCCGGCAAAAGCAGCGAGGATCCGGCTGTAAACATGATCACGGCAGTTTCACCAATCGCCTTTCCGGTTCCAAGTATAACCCCGGTCGTGATACCTGGAAGGGCATTTGGAAGCACGACCTGCCTTATAGTCTGCCATTTCGTAGCTCCCAGAGCAAAACTGCTTTCCTTCAGGTCACCTGATACTGTTTTTATTGCTTCCTCCGATGCCCGTATCGTCCAGGGCAGAATCATGAACATCAGTGCAAGTCCTCCGGAGATGATAGAAAACCCGAACCCGAGATACACCACAAGGAATGCATATCCGAATAGCCCGATTACAATTGACGGAATTCCTGCAAGACATTCCACGCAGAATGTAATGATGCGCGTTATAGCATTATCAGGTGCATACTCGGTAAGGTATACCGCAGCTCCGATACCGATAGGGGCAGCAGTCAGCATCGCAACCGCAACAAGGCACAGTGTTCCGACAATTGCAGGAAGTATACCACCTTCTGCCCCGCTCATACGCGGCGAACCTAACAGAAACGAAATATCTATAACCCAAAGCCCGCGGTAAATGATCGTGCCGATAATAAACAGCAGGATAAGTACAGTTACAGCAGCTGATGCCCATAACAAAAAACCGGCTACCCTATCAATAATATCCGGTGAGACTAACCTGTTGCGTACCTGTGCGCTCATCTCCCTGCCCCCATCCTGGACTTTAGTACATGGTGTGAAATTGCATTTAAAATAGCAACCATTACAAAGAGAATAATGCCCGTTGCAAACAGTGCCTGCTGGTGGTCACCCGATGCATAGTTCATCTCCATCACGATATTTGCGGTCAAGGTATGTACGGGATCAAGCACATCATAGAGCGGTTCGGGTAAAATCGGGGAACTTCCGGTAACCATCAACACTGCCATTGTTTCGCCGATAGAATTTCCCATACCAAGTATAACAGCTGCGACGATTCCCGACCTTGCAGACGGCAGTATCACATTCCGGATCGTGTGCCAGCGGGTAGCACCAAGTGCCAGTGATGCCTGCTTATATGTTTGCGGCACCGCAGCAATCGCATCTGCCGAGATGCTGATGATGTGGGGAAGCGCCATAATAGCAAGTATAATAGAACCGGCAAGGATACTGAAACCGAATCCACCGACGCTGTCCCTGATCAACGGCACCAGCAGTACAAGTCCGAAAAATCCGAGCACAACCGAAGGTATTCCGACAAGCAGTTCGATCCCGCGCCTGATTATTGTCTCCGCCCAAAGGGGTGCGATCTCAACCAGGAAAACCGCACAGCCCAACCCGAGCGGAACAGCAAGAACCAGCGAGCCGGCTGCAATATAGATAGATCCTATAATTATTGGAAATATCCCGTATGAGGGTTCGCCGTCCATTGCAATAGGATTCCAATCCATCCCAAGACAGAAATTATGGATCCCGTATTTCAGGAGGAACGGCGCACCTTCCCTGAACAGGAATACCACAATGAGCAGTACAATTACAACCGCTGTCACTGCTGATATGAATAAAAGTGCCTCGATCACCCGTTCAAGATTTTGTCGGATCATGCTACCTCATAATAATGAAAAATATTCCTTGCTCGAAACAAAATCGGGTAACATCTTCATCTCGAACACATATGTACTACAATGTCCGTTGCAACTCGACAGGCAGCGATCGATTTCCTTAACAAGCCCACTACTAAGATCAAGAGTACCTTTGCCAAGCGCCAGGTGTTCATCCGATACACCGTTATTATCGTGCAGGTGCACAGCATTGATACGATTCCCTAAAAGTTCGGTGAAATGCAAAGGTGGTATACCCGAATGATGGGCATGACCGATATCAAATGTCGCACCAAAACCCGGATAACGGTTTAAAATATCCCGGACCTGTTCAGGTTGCAGGCCAAATTTAATGATATTCTTCTCAAAACTGTCGTTCTCCACATATATTCCGGTATCAAGCGTCTCATAAACCGCTGCGATCTCATCCAGTGATCTTGCCAGGTTCTCTTCTGCCTTTGCGATGACTGTTTTATGATATGCTCCTGAAACGTATCCTATGTGTATGTTCACCCACCCGGAACCTACCATCTGGAGGTATTCACCCATTTCGATTATCTGGGACACACATGACATCCTTACCTTTTCATTCACACTCGCAATATTAAATTCATTGTGCGGAGCGTGGTATGAGATCGTAATGTCGTATTCAGAGAGTATCCGTTCCAGTTTAGCAGGGTCAATTTCCCCATAAACATAATCGTTATCCTTCTTGATCTCGATATGACTAAATCCGTTGGAATGCAAAAAATCAAGGAATTGGAGAGTATTTTTACCAAAACGAAGATCCAGTGCCCCACCTATCCTGGTCATACCGCACCACCCCCGGCATAGATTACCTCTCCATTAATGATAGTACGGGTCACCATTGGAATGCCCACCTGTTCGGTCACGACCAGTATGTCGGCACGTTTTCCGACCTCTATCGATCCGATCATATTATCCATGCCAATTGCCTTAGCCGGATTGAGCGTAACCATTTTCACCGCATCAGGCAGGTCCAGTATTCCCTGCCTCCATAAAATAAAGAGAGAATAGAGCATAGAAGATGGATTGTAATCCGAGCACAGTACATCGACCAGGCCTGCTGTCACTGCCTGAATAGAACTGAGATTGCCTGATGTTGATCTGCCAAGTACAACATTCGGGGCGCCCATACAAATAGTCATACCGAGTTCACGGCTCCTGTTCGCTGCATTAAGTGTTACCGGGAACTCAGAGATTTGTGCGCCGATGCTGCATACCAGTTCAACTTTTTGCGAACTATCATCATCATGTGATGCGATCGATATTCCTTTCCCCTGTGCTTCTCGGGCAACTTCCCGCATGTTTCGCATTTTTGTGTCCGCATAACCCGATTTTTTCCTGATTATCCCATCGATCTCAGTATCATTTAAGCCGTATGTCCTCTTATGATACTCACGGTATTTTTTCGGATCTGAAAACTGTCCTTGTCCAGGAGTATGATCCATTAATGAAACAAGTTTGACGAGCGGACTTTTGATTACTTCAAGCACATCTTCAAGGTCAGTGCTAATCTCGCACCTGACATGTAAATAATGATTCGTCAGAAACCTGCTACTGTTGTGTGCTATCGTTTTTGCAATCTCTTTTGAAAGACCTACGTGACGACCCTTAAGTTCATCCTCAAAATATGCGATCGCATGCAATTTCGTTGTAATACCGCATACTGCGTTGCACCTGTCAAGTTGCAATAACGCAAAGTCTATAGGAAATCTTGATGAAGGGCGTGGTGAGATAGCTGTTTCGAGATCATCGCCGTGAATATCAATGATACCTGGCATCACATACCCGCCATCCGCATCGATCACATTGCCGGATGTACCTGATAAAGTATCCCCGATACCTGTGATCCTTCCGTCTTTTATTTTCACGCATCCACTTTCAATAACACCATCCGGCGTTATGACCTGTCCGTTGGTTATACTTAATTCCAAATCAATCACCTATACCACTATCAAGAATCTCCTCTGGCGTTCCGGTTCCAACCATACGGTTGTTTTTCATAACAATAACCCGATCAGCCACTTCCCGTACCACAGACAGGTCATGGAATATGCCGATCATCGTAGTTTTGTGTTTTACCTCCCTGAGCATTTCGACCACAATCGCGGTTGACGAAGGATCCAGCGCAGATGTCGGTTCATCTAAAAGCAGCAGGTCCGAAGATGTAACCAGTGCTCTTGCGATATTCACACGCTGCCGTTCACCACCGCTGAAAGTGGAAGGGTATGCATCCCACAGGTCCTCCGGGATTCGAAGACGACCAAGATAGGTTGATGCAACATTCCTTGCATCCGTAGTATCCATCCCGCTCACCAGCAGGGGTTCTGCGATAACATCCAGTGCAGTGACCCTTGGAACCGCATACAACAACTGGGATACGTAACCGATCCCAGATCTTCGCAACGCAAGGATCGTTTGATCCGGTGCTATGATCAGGTCGATAGGGGTGCAATCCCTGCCCGGATAATACAGGATTGATCCGCTGTCAGGGATATATGTCCTATATATGCATTTCAAAAGTGAGGATTTTCCAGAGCCGCTACCTCCGATAATTGCCAGGAACTCACCGCGTTTTACATTGAAACTTACATCCCCAAATCCCATGATCTGTTTTCCGCCGGATACGTGCACGGTAAATGTTTTGTTCAAATCGTATATCTCCAGGTGATTATTACCTGATTGTTCATCCCCTGATTTAACATCCCCCAATTGAACATCTTCCAATTGGTTATTCTCCAATTGAACATCTCTCAATTGGTCATTTTCCAATTGAACATTCCCAAATTGGTCATTCCCTAACCGATTATTCTCCAAATTGGTATTCATTAATTAATCATTCTCCAAATAGTCATCTTCATAAAACCGAATTTACCAGTAACTGGGTATATTCGTGCTGGGGATCCTCCAATATCTGGTCAGTAATTCCCGCTTCTACGATACGCCCGTTTTTCAATACGATCGTACGATCTGCCAGGAGCCTGATCACTCCCAGGTCATGGGTGATAAGTACCATCGCAGCCCCTGTTTTTCTCCTGATATCCTTTATCAGGTCAAGGATACGTGCCTGCACCGAAACATCAAGTCCTGTGGTCAGTTCGTCCAGAAGTAGTACATCCGGATCATTTGCAAGTGCCTTTGCGATCTGAACCCGCTGCTGCATACCGCCGCTGAAATTACGTGGCATATCATCCATACGTGCAAGCGGGATCTCTATGCGCTCAAATAGTTCAGTTGCACGTTCCCGAATGCGCCCGACATTACGCCAGTTAGCAGCGAGTAATTTTTCTGCGATATTGCCGCCAGAAGTAACATCGAATTTCAGGCCCAGTTGAGGGTTCTGGTAAACCATGCCTGTGTGCAGGTTCCTGATTGCCTGCTTTTCCTGGGAACTTACCTGGAAGATGTTCACATCACCGCAACAGCGCAGGTATGCCTCCCCGCAGGTTGGCTCCATATCAAAGTACAGGCAGCGGACGATCGTGCTCTTGCCCGAGCCACTCTCTCCAACGATTCCCAATATCTCACCTGGCATCACCTCAAAAGAGATTCCTGCACATGCAACAACCGAACCGCAAATCGGACATATATTGGTGCTATTGTCAGGTCCTGTCATCACAATACAATCCGGACAAGTACTTCCATAAATTCTTGTCAAGCCTGATACTTTAAGCGCCCGGGTCGTACCATATTCCTCTCTCCTCGTCTCCTTCCTCTCTTCCTTCTCCATCTTAATCCCAACACCACAGTTCATATTTCACCACCTTCCCTGCGTTTTTCGCAAAAAGACGTATCAGAACAGAGATATTTCTTTGATCCTGTGGTTTCATCGACCATCTCATCAAGGAACGTGTCCGAACTTCCACACCGCTCGCATATCTTTCCGCTGAAATCTTCAACTTCGAATGTATAATCATCAAATTCAAGTGGCTCAACCGATGTGT
This sequence comes from Methanosarcinaceae archaeon, assembly GCA_052361145.1. GTDB lineage: Archaea > Halobacteriota > Methanosarcinia > Methanosarcinales > Methanosarcinaceae > Methanovorans. The sequence continues at coordinate 6,920 of JBQVMC010000042.1, read as the reverse complement.
GGGGTGCGATCGCATAGATACGCTTCTCCCTACCTGCACAGAAGAGATATAATACGGGTGCCTGATTGAGTCGCGGTACATCCCATCTCGGGATCGGACTGGGATCCATCAGGTACCTGCCGTTTACCATAACAGGGTATCTTGCTCCGATCGTAATCCTGCCGTGCCTGACGATATCCTCGTACAGGTGCAGCCACATTCCGCTGTAGTCCTTCCGGGCATGCATCTGTCGCGTAACCTGTTCACTCGGTTCGATCGACCTGAGAGGTTCGGGAAAAGGCACCTGGAAAACAACGATCTGCCCGATCTTTAGTACCTCTTCAGGAATACGGTGCCTTGTCTGGATGATCGTGGCTTTTGTAGTGTCTATCGTTGTTTGTGCACCGGTCATGCTTTCAACAAGATTGCGAATGTTTACTGCATTGACACTGTCATCACTGCCCTGGTCAATTACCTTCAGGATATCCGTTTCTCCGATGATCGATAGCGTGACCTGTATGCCGCCGGTTCCCCATCCTTTGGCAAGCGGCATCTCCCTTGAGCCGAAGGGTACCTGGTATCCTGGAATTGCAACTGCTTTGAGTATCTTTCGCCTGATCTCTCTTTTTGTGAATTCATCGAGAAAAGCGAAATTGTAGCCTTTTTCAATTCTGTGACCGTTTCTGGCCAGTGCGGGACGGTCAGTCATCTTCCACCTCATTTTGAACCGCACGTATGCGATCCAGACTTGACTGGAATGTGACATAGTGCGGCAGTTTCAGGTGTTCCACAAAACCCATTGCATCGATGCCATCGATGTGGTATAAAACGAACTCCTGATCCTCGGAAGGTGATTTCGGTTCGGGTACTTCCAGTGTTCCGTCAAGTATCGACATGGATATTGCCTTTTTTTCATTGTGCCCGAATACCAGACCGTAACCAAGAGAGAATTTATTCTCACCTGTTATCCGGGTGGTGCCAACTCCGGATAGAATCCCTTCGCATTCTGTGACCTGCACATCACCGATACTCACAGCATTTCCTGTATAGGGATGCTTGATGCGAACCGGTACATATCCTATCCTGAGTTCGGCTATTGTCGGATGCACTGAGCCGTAACCGCGAAGCGAACTGTATGCAAATGAAAGCATTGCACCTGTCTCACCCCGTGCAAGTGCCTGAAGGCGCGCAGATCTTGGGGCAGGAAACCGCATGGATTCCCTTGTTATGTCAAAAGGCTCATCATTAAATCCGGCAGATGCATCCTCAAGCATCCCATCTTCCCGTAAGAGATCTGCCACCTTACTGAATTCCGGTATTTTTGAACCCCATGGCACAGATCCCTTACTTTTTACGTCTGCTTCTTCCTCCACTTCCTTATCCACTTCTCCCTCTCTGTATATCTCCCCCTTCACTTCTCCCTCTCTGTATATCTCCCCCTTCACTTCTCCCTCTCCGTATATCTCCCCCTCTACTTCTCCCTCTCCGTATATCTCCCCCTTCACTTCTCCTTCCCCCTCCCCGCCCATATTCCCACCTCCACTCTCATCGATTTCCTTAAAATCAATAAGCCGCTGAGTATAATCGATAGTCGGACCGAGTATTTGCCCGCCAGGGATGTCTTTGAATGCGGATGAGATCCTGCGCAATACGAACATATCCCTTGTATCCTGGTTTTCCGAGTATCCGATTCTCGGCAGTGTTGATCGATATGCACGTACCAGGAACGAGGCTTCGATCAGGTCGCCGTCTGCCTGCCTGATCGCAAGTGCTGCAATATCCGGGGCATAAAGTCCGCCTTCGCCCATTACCTGGTCAACTGCAAGACGCATCCTATCCTTTACCTGTGCGATTGTTATGGTATTTGCACCGCGAGACCTGAGCCAGCCAACCAGCGATTCAGCGTTCTTTATTGCTTCGCCCCCACCTTTTACAAGAACATATCCCATTACATCACCTTCACACTTGTTGAACGCGGAATACACGCTATGTTACCATTCCTATCTGAAAAAATCATATCAATACCGAGCGGGTAATCCCGCACTGCAAGAACATCCCCCATTTCTGCCCGTTCCATGCCATTTATCCGGATTATGCACCTACCGGCAATACCGGGTCCCGAAAGTTCAAGCAGCAGGTCTCCCGTATCCTCTTTACCCCTCTCATGTTTCACGTCTTCGATCGAAACGATGTCATAGATTACAGTTGCACTTTCATCAGGGTATTCCAGCGTGCCCTGCTTTGCCCTGCGTATTGAACCATGCGAAGAACCGCCGCAAACCAGTATAAAATCAGAATCCATTATTATCGATTCTTTGCTTCCGGTGTTTAATCCCACGTACTCTGACGCATCCTGTGAATCCACATCATCATGACCGGAAATGCAGAAACTGACTTCGTGATCCAGTAGTGTCATGAGTAAAAGCAGGGGATACCGATTCGTAACAGGTGGGGTGATGTTGATATCGGAAAGTCGCAGGACACTGCCTGGTTTTGCCATGGCGTCCAGAATAGATCGAAAAATATCCTGGGAATCGAATGTTACATCGAATGCCCCGTCTCTCATCATTTCATCACCTTAAAATCCACCCTGGTAGATGCGACCTTTGCCCATTTCACCTGTTTTTCTTCCAACAGTCGCTTCTCTTCATTATTGAGCAAGCCAATGATCTCAAATGCAAGAGGATGTCCCTCTTCAACCGCTGCATCAAGGATCGCACCTGCAAGAGCGGTTTCCAGTTCAATGCCCATCATCATTGCATAACCCATGCTGTTTCCTATCCTAACCTCAGCTTCGCTTACCAGCACCTCGCCGAGATTGAAGATGCAGTTTCCAGCAGTATCCCGAAAGCGCATCATGATCATGCCGCACAATGGTTTTTTGACTATGTCCACTCCGGTATCCGCCAGTATTCGCTCGGCGATATCGCACATCAGTTCCCCATTAGCGCGTGCGATCAGGCCAAACCGCTTATCCCGGTTCATTTTAAGACCTCTTCCCCGATCATCTGTTTCCTTATGTAGTTGGATGCCCATTCCGCAAGCATGACTACTATAAATATTATTATGAGTATGGTTGACATTTCATGATACCTGAATAATCTCATTGCCATGATAAGTTCAAACCCGATACCGCCTGCACCGACGAGACCAAGCACGATGGAAGAGCGTACATTGGTATCGAACCTGTAAAGTGTAGTAGCAACAAATGAAGGCATGGCCTGGGGGATCACAGCATAATATATAGCCTGGAGTTTGCTTGCTCCTACTGCTTCAACTGCTTCTACGGGTCCGGGATCGATCTCTTCGATTGCCTCGGCATACAGTTTTCCGAGCATACCAACCGAATGTATTGATAGTGCAAGTATACCCGGGAATGGACCAAGCCCGACCGCCGAGACAAAGATCAGCGCAAATGCGATGTCAGGTATTGTTCGTGTTGTTGCGATGATACTCCTTGCAAATACTCTCATTGGTTTTGATGGCGAGATATTACTTGCTGCGAACAATGCAACAGGTACTGACAGTATGACTGCGAAAACAGTACCCAAAAATGCCATCTGTAATGTTTCAAAAGCCGGCTGCATAAGCGGTATGAATACATCCCATGCAGGTGGGAACATGCATCTTATAAAATCAACAAGGTTTGGATAACCGTTTATGAGATCGCTAATGCTGATACCTGTGCTGATTATGCTCCATATAAAAAATACGGTGAACAGGACAGGTACAATATACCTCTTATATTTAACCGATTTTAAAATGACATACTTATTTTGCACTGGCATTGCATGTACTCCCGTATATTGTCTTAAAGTCATTATCCGAAATATTCGGACTACCGTCATATACGATAATACCGTCTCGCACCCCGAGTATCCTTGTGGCATATTTCCGGGCTAGTTCAGGCTGGTGAAGCACTGCAAGTGTACTGACTCCGTCATCGACCGAGATCGATCTTAAATGTTGCATTACAGCCTCTGATGCTGCCGGATCCAGGTTTGCGACAGGTTCATCGGCAAGCAGCAGGTTTGGATCCTGTATGATCGACCTGGCGATTGCAACACGTTGCTGCTCGCCACCACTCAGGGTTCCTGCCCTGCGGTGTGATAGGCCCGATATTCCAACCCTCTCCAGTGCCATGTGCCCGGATGCAATGTCTGCATCTGTGAACTTCCAAAACAAGCTTTTAAATGTACTGATCCTTCCAAGTTTTCCGATCAGTACATTTTCAATGACCGAACGCCGCTTTACGAGGTTGAAGTTCTGGAATATTACTCCGATCTGCTGTCGCATTTCCCTGATCCTGCTGCTGTCGCTGCTGGTTATGTGTAGCGGATCGCCTTTGCTTTTGAGTATTATTTCACCGCCGTCCGGTACTGTTAAGCCATTCAGGCACCGCAGCAGGATCGTTTTTCCTGTGCCGCTAAGGCCAAGTATCGCCACGAACTCGCCTTTCTCGACACTGAAATTTATATCCCGCAGCAGTTGATTGCCATCAGGAAGTTTTTTAGAGAGATTGGTTACCGTTAACATGCTGTCCCCTTCCCTATATGTATCCGAGCGACCTGCCGATCCCGCGTACATATTCATAGGTACTGTCATCGATTGCCACATATAATTCGTTCTTCTCCCATTTACTCTCAAACGTCTTCATGGCTTCAGGATCTTTCTGTGGCATATCAACAAATGCCTGCTGTATTTTTTTCTTGAGTTCCGGGTCAAGATCGTTTCGTACTGCCACTGGTGATTTGGGGATCGGATCAGATTTCCATATTATGATAACTTCCTCCGGAGTTATCGCGCCACTGTCTATCAGGCGACTATACCCGATATCATACATTGCACCTGCATCGACATTCTTTGATTTTACAGCAAGCCCTGATGCAGCATGACCGCCGGCAAACATGCACGTTTTAAAATCCGTGTCAGGATCAATACCGATAGAGAGAAGATATCCTCTTGGGATCAGGTTGCCTGATGTAGATGCAGGATCGACGAACGAGAATGTTATTTCACTTGCATTATTCTTCAGGTCGTCTATACTGTTTATTCCGGAATCCGGATGCGTGATTATGCAGCTCTTGTATGTCGCTACCTCACCGGTTTTTGTACCGCCTGTCACAATCGCCTCTGCACCTGCCTGTTCTACAGCCAGGACATATGAAAATGGTCCGAAAAATGCGACATCGATCTTATCTGAGCGCATCGCCTCGATCACTGATGAATAATCGGTTGCGGTGAATGTTTCAATTTCCATTCCAAGTTCTGTTTCCAGGTACTTGTTGACCGGATCGAATTTTTTTAGCATATCAATCTGATCCTCAGCTGGTATTAGCCCGATACGCAGTATTGGTTTTTCGGATGTTTTTGTTTCCGAATCAAAACATCCTGATGACAATACACAAAATACGATCAACACAGAAAGTAATGTGCCGATTCCAAACCTTCTCAATATATTTCTGGCCATTTTATTCCTCAAATTGAATTGAATTATTGAATCAACGATTACGTTAGGTTGTGTGGCTTTGGTATGGGTATAAAGTGCACATCTTCTACTATCGCCTGTCCTTCATCTGTGAGTACAAAGTCAAGATATGCCTCCTCCGCACTATTCGGGTTACCGTTAGTAACCATCCAGAGTGTGCGTGAAATGGCATAACTACCGTCCTGAACGCTTTGTACTGTGGGCTTAGTTCCATCAAGCCTGACTGCCTTTATGTCGGAGTTGACATATCCAAGCGAGATGAATCCAATGGCTTGTGAGCTTTGGGCAACAGTTGCCCGTATCTTGCCGTTCGAGTCCTGGACAATCGCATGGTCTGTTATCTCTTTTTTAAGAGTTTTCAATACGATTTGCTCAAAGCAATCCCGTGTCCCTGACCCCTCTTCACGGGTGACCACCATAATAATGGAATCCGTGCCCCCCACGTCCATCCAGTTTGTGATCGTACCTGTATAGATACCCTGCAACTGCTCCATTGTGAGATCAGTGATAACATTTGACGGGTGAACCATGACTGCAACACCATCCTTTGCAACAGCATGTATCACAAGGTTGGGATGTGTATCTATTTCAATTGGTTTAAGATCGCGAGATACGGTCCCGATATCCACGGTCCCGTCCGCTACGGATTTAACTCCGTGTGACGAACCGCCGCCGGATACGAATATACGGCTGCCAGGGTTATTTTCCATGTAAACGCGTGCACATTCCTCGGCAATCGGCAGAACTGTTGTTGAGCCTGCTATCTGTAGTTCTATAATTGTGGCTGTATCACCAGTTTCCACAGCATTGTTTGTTTTGTCAGTACAACCTGATCCGAACAGTGAAAAGGATATTACTATGAGCATCAGTAACATCATATTTATACGAACCAATGATTTTGATATGATAAGTTGTAGTTCCATGTCATATTTCACCGAGTGCAAATACTCTGGTTTATATATATAGATTCTCCCAATATATATATAGAATATATATACCATCTATAGTTGCTATGTGTATTATGTAGTTGCAGGTGCAGTTGGCCAGCAATTTCCACTCATATTTTGTTTTTATTCGGCTGTCTGAAAATATATCGCCGCTGGTCATTGATTTGTTTCATGACTTTACGAAAAAATAGACACTATTATAAAATTATTAGGAAATGTTAAAAGAATAAGTCTTTGCTCGCATACGCTTAATGGTCATGACGTAAATTGCTGCTATTCAAGCTAATCATACTGTGAAGCACATATTTGAGTACAATAACAACCGGGACACGTTTTGTATCAATACAGCAGATAGCTTTGCATTGTTGAGATCAAAAAAGGAGACTTTTTATTATCTTCCGGAATGGTTTTGAAAACCGCAGGGATCATAGGCACGCAGAGAAAAATAAGTCCCCTCTGCGGTGAATCTTTTTTGCCATGATCCGTTTATCCGGAATATATTAAAA
>JBQVMC010000041.1:0-16046 GCA_052361145.1 Methanosarcinaceae archaeon | reverse complement strand
TGAAATTGAAAACCTGCTTAGGTACCTGATTTTGACAATGCAAATATGCATTTTACCCTGATTTTTAAAGTGGATACATAGTTTTCACTGACAAGGACAAATACACTATGACAAGATAGTGAAGGTCTACAACCAGAAATCTTTCGTAGAGGAGCTGAAGGGGATACGTATTGCACTTGCAAAGGATGATGTGAATGGGTGGGCTGGAGTTGGTAGTTGGAGAGATAAATTCGACACAAGCCAGATTATTCTCCCATCTGAATCTCTGGAAATTTATTAGGGTGTAGCGAAATCGTTATTGAGGGGTTAATGTTTTGGTGGGGACTGTTTGGATGAGGGCTTTAGATATTGATTTTTTGCGTATGTTTGAAAGTCAAATCATATTATGCTTATCATTCATTGGTGTTCGGTTAAGAGATGAATCGTGATAAATAGCATACCCATATCAAACTAATTCAAAAATGTCGGAATGATTAAATCAACAACAGATGCTAACTTCACATTTTAATTGGAAACGTGTGCCGAGTTGCTTTTATCTAAAAACAGTAGCATCATGCCAATAATACCTTTTAACCGAACACCAATGGCTTATCATTATACCATGTACCCTGTGTTCCGGATGGTCTTTGCTCAATTAAAACTTCTCTTCTGTGGAAACAGCCGCATCGGCGCCTGTGCCATCTATAAGGGTTTCGATTGACATGAGTAGTCAGGATTGATGTTAAAATTAGTTAAGTACTAATTTGATAATGAATATTATGACATCGGTTTTATGATCTCTTAATGGCTGTGACGAATTGAGGCGCTTTTTCATATGGAAATTGTCCAATAACAGGCATTCCTATTCCTCAGTATCCCTTATTTCGCTTGAAAACTTCGATCACATACACCGTGTTCTCTTCGATCATGTAAATGATGCGGTAATCTCCCACCCTCAGTCTGTGCTTTTGTGGTTTGGTGCTTTTCAGTGGTTTTATATCTGCCCCGGACCTTGGTTGATTTGGGTTTATTTCCAACTCTTTCAACGCATTTCTAATCCTTTGTTGTAATTGTTCTTGCAGGAAATGAAATTGCTTTTGGAAAGTACGGGAAACAATTACAGAATACATCACAATTCGTCCAGCGAAATAAACTCATCATTTGCAAGTATCTTGTTCCAACGGTTATCCAATCTTTTCCATCCGGCTTCTTTGATGAGCTTTCTAATGATATGATTATAGCTCTCACCCTTTTCCCCAAAATGACGTAATGTTTCTTTTGTTTCCGAAGATACAGCTATTGTTGTAGCAGGCACTGATAATCACCTATAACTAATATAGATACTATAACAATTATAACCTTTGCGTTACAACAATACTTTCGATTTCAAAATGGAGTCAGTTATCTTAGATTTGAAGCGAATACATTTTTTCGGATATTGCCCTGATGCTAAAACCCTGTGCATGTAGATATTTTATCATAAAAATTTCCCCAATTTCTAGCATATTTCACAACCTTTGGTGTTTTCACCAAAGATTGTAAGATGGTGTTTTTTTAAACCGCCACAATTGAGTATTTCTTGACCCCGTTGACAACCGCAATACTATTGTAATGTCATGCAAACTCGAAACTATAAGTAATCGAAAATACTGGATAAAGAGAGAAATACAAAAAACGGGCTATCACACGCGCGCAGCGCATCATGTTCTATCATTGCATGAATCCTCACAAATTTTTCCATCAACAAGCCGTATTATCCTATCAGTCTTAGCTGCCATGTGCTTATCATGAGTCACCAGAATAAAAGTTTGATTATGCTCTCGATTAAGTTTTCGCAACAGTTCATATATATTATCACTGGACTTTGAATCAAGATTACCCGTAGGCTCATCCCCGATAACAATACTGGGTTTATTCACCAATGCCCGTGCAATAGCAACTCGCTGGTTCTGCCCCCCTGATAACTGGTTAGGCCTATGTTTCATCCTATCACCCAAGCCTACCTCATCAAGCATCTTGCGAGCATTTTCTCGTGCCTGAGAAGATTTTACTCCACTGATCAACATTGGCATCATCACGTTTTCAAGAGCATTGAAATCAGGCAGTAGATGATGGTATTGGAATATAAAACCTAATTGTTTGTTTCTTGTTATTGAACGCTGCTTATCAGACATTTTTGTGACATCAACCCCATTCAACAAAATAGTACCATTGGTAGGAGTGTCAAGAATACCTATCTGATTTAACAATGTACTTTTGCCAGAACCTGATGGACCGACAATAGCCAGAAACTCACCTCGTTCAATATTCAGGTCCACGCCATCAAGAGCCTTTATATCCACTCCGTCACCAAATATCTTCGTCAGGTTCTTTATTTGGATTATATACTTTTCAGACACTATAAATTGCCTCCACCGGATCCATTTTTGAAGCACGCCTGGCAGGGAATACTCCGGCTATGATATTAATGACCATAGCAAAAATACTGGCTGAAATGAAATTCTTAAATTCAATTACTATAGGTAGGTGATCCATCCCGAAATACATCTCGGGAGGTACAGGTATAGTAATGGATGCAATTGCCAGTGATGCTCCATATCCCAATGCACAACCGACAATAACACCCATCATTCCCAATATTGCTGCTTCCAGTAAAAATATCAACATTATACTTCGCCGGGATGTGCCCATAGCCATTAACATGCCTATCTCACCCACTTTTTCCATAACTATCATTATAAGAACATTAGCGATACCAAAACCTGATATGGAGAAAATAATAATATAAAAGAAATAAACCATACTCTCCGAGGTCTCCAGCAGGGTCAGTATTTCTGCATTCTGTTCTATCCAGCTTACAGCATCATACCCCGTCTCCTGGTTAATTCCATTAGCCATATCTTCGGCAGTATAAGCATCAATTAACCTTATCCCTATTCCTGTTACCACATTCCCGGCTCCATAGAGATCCTGCAACCGCTCAATATTTACAAATGCCATTGTTTCATCAACCGGCGTTCCGGTCTGGAATATGCCTGTAATTGTAAAATCAGTGGGTTCTGCCCCCGGGATCCGGGCTGTAACACTGTCACCCATCCCTACATCAAGATTTTCGGCAAGTTTAAAACCTAAAACTATGCGGCTGCCTGGGTTTTCAATGGACATAAATTCCCCGGCCAGCATATATTTTTCCCTGTTGATAACCCGATTCTCATCTTCGGGATTAATACCATACAACAGCACCCCTTCTGCATTGTGCTCGTGTTGCAGGGCAGCTTCACCCTGAAAATATGACGAGACTCCTTCTATATTTTCTAAATCATATATATAGTTCTCAAGACCGTGGTAGAGGTGTATATGATCCTCGCCATTCTTTGGCATGACTGTGATATGAGCCTGATTCTCAATTGTAGAATCGATCAATATACTCGTGTAACCACTCATCATCGACATGAAGATTATGATAATCCCCACAGCCAGTGATACTGCAATAATTGAAAAGAAGGTCTGCCGGTGGCGTGACCTGATATGTCTTTTGGCAACATCCAGTTCAAACATGGCAATCTCCCTCACTCACGACCTATCGCCTCCACCGGCTTTAGTTTTGAAGCACGACTGGCAGGGTATATACCCGCAAGAAGATTCAACAGGAATGTGAACAACACGATAATGACTGCATCCTGTATCCTCACAACAAACGGGATCGAGGTGATGCCGGCCATGGTTTCCATTTCATATTCATATGATCCCATATATATGGCAAACGCCGCACCCAATATCACGCCAATTAGGGCGCCCAGCAGTCCCAAAATGCCGCTTTCCATTACGAATATTATCATTATACTTCTTCTTGAAACTCCCATTGCCATTAGCATTCCTATCTCTCTGGTCTTCTCCATGACCACCATGAACAGGGTGCTGACGATCCCGAAAGATGCGATAATGATGATAAGACCCAATGTGATCTTATTGCTCGTCCCCTCCAGATTCAGTGTCTGTATTATCTCCGGATTCGTCTCCTTCCAGCCTGAAGCAGGATATCCAAGGATATCTATCTCCTCTGATATTGCCTGTGCCCGCTCACGATTATCCCCACGAACTAAAATTGTGGTTACAACGTTGGACACGCCAAGAAAATCCTGAACTGTGGACAGGGATGTAAACGCCAGAGTTTTATCCATAGATGTACCGCTGTTATAGATACCTACTACTTTCAGGGATGCCGGATTCGCTTCAGGGAATGAAGCATCTATGGTATCGCCAATTTCCACATCAAGTTTTTCAGCAAGGGCATCACCAACCACAACACTGTTGGGCGAAACCTCCAGATCCCTGAAACTGCCCTCAATAATGTTATCATTGATGTACATCACAGAATCGTGTGCCTCAATCCGGATACCCTGCATGACTACATTCTTGTTCTTGTCTTTGTATTCAAATGTAGCTGGCCCGGTAAGTACCGGTGAGACGCCTACCACGCCATCGATCTTATTGATATCCTCCATGAGTTTACGGTAAAGGTGGATATAATCATCAGATTCCTGTGGTTCAACTGTCACATGTGGCATCATACTGTCAACGGTCTTTGAATACATCTCATCGGTAAAACCCACCATCATCGCCTGGGACCACATGAGTAGCATAACTGCTAGACCGACTGCGAGTACAGAAAAAATGGTCTGTCTGCGGCGCGATGTCAGATGCCGCAGGGCAATGAAGAGCTCATACACATATATCACCTGCGCCTGTGGTTTGCCCAACCTGACAGGTATACAAGTATAATAAGGAAAACTGTTGAAATGATTGTTAGACCTGGTGTTTCTTCGGCTGAAGTCGGTTCAGGTGTTTTGTCAACAAAGATATTTTCCTCAACTTCTATTATTGTGTCCCATCTATCCAGCATATCACCATCGTTACCTACGACCTTAACAGCAAGTTCGTATATTCCTTCAGCAAGTTTGTTATCCCATGCGATCTCGATCGTCTCGTCGTCGCCTGACATCAATATCGGGGATTTTTCGGATATTTCCTCAATGATATTACTATTCTTTGTGACCGTGAATACGATGCTACCAGTGAATGGAACCTGTGATTGACCGAGCAAGGTAACACTTGCACCTGTTTTATCCTTGTAAAGTTCAGTAATTTTTGCATCGTCTTTTGCGTTAAATGCTTCTGATCTGGCTATTATGGTATCTGTTGGTGATGCGATCCTCACTTTCACTCTTGTAAAGTAGTCATGATTGTTATCAAGCCGTATGTTCCAGTCCTTTGAAAGAGGCGTAGCTTGCACCACATTAACGCGGTTGTCTTTTGTTTTATAAACAACGGTATCCCCGTCTACAAGCATGTATTCTACATCTGCCAGCACAGGCTCGGCACCAAGCGTACTTATCTTTGGGGACAGGATGATGCTGATGCCCATTGAATTAGGCACAATGTCTTTGATGAATATTTTTGGTATGGCCCATCGCCCGTATGAGAAATTGGAATATCTTGTTTCCACGGTGTTGCCATTTATTGACATTACAATTTCGGTATGGTAATAACCTTCTTCAGGTTTTATATCCCAGAATGCTACTTTGGTTACATCAACATTAGGGGAAATCTCTTTGATGTCGAATTGTTTTGATGAGATTACTTTTTCATCGAGTATCAGGTTAGATATGACAATTATGTTCTCATAATTGTCATTTGCATGGATCGTGAAGTCTGCCGAGTCAACGTCTGAATAGATATCAATGATGTTGATGTCCTGTGCACCGGCTGGCTGAATTGTTGTGAATATTAATATTGCCAGAAATATTGTCAAATTTCGTATGGACATGTTACTATTTCCTTTTTGTTGTTCTGGTTATATCTTAAGTTAGGCCATATAACTTCCTCTTTACAACATATATAATAAACCTATATATACTAAACCGAGTCAGCTTTTTGTAACTTTCAGTTATCAGTTTGCTTTGCTGCATTTGTTCCATCACAAAATGGTTGTAAATTTGACTTGCGGAGTAGTATAATATAAGATGTGTTTGTTTATCTCAAAAAACCAATGAACTTAACAGTATCCCGCAAAAAAGTAATTTAGGAACCAGGCGAATGACTAATGATCGCAATTGGTTTCGGTCCGAAATTATTGGTAGCCGCATTGACAGCATATAATTCCGGTTCCGGATATATGTCGGCCTATCTCGAAAAGGGTGTCTTTAAGATAGGCGCAATACTTAAGTGACCAATCAATTTACCATTTATAAGCCAGTGATAACCAGTTATGAACTATTTCGCAAGGTGTATGAATTGTTTTTAACAGGCGATGTATCAGTCCTCCTTATCATATTGTCTGTGCTAGCAGGATATATTCTTGGTATATTTTCCGGACTTGTTCCGGGAATCCACACAAACAATTTTGCACTGGTACTTGTCGCTTTATCGCCAATGATGGGAGAGTATGGTATTCAGCCACTCTATATTGCCGTGATAATATTATCCAATTCCATTGCACACACGTTCCATGACATTATTCCTGCTGTGTTCCTGGGCGCGCCGGATTCTGATATGGCGCTGGCTGTGCTGCCCGGGCACAGGCTCTTACTTGATGGATTCGGTGCAGAAGCTATCCGGTTATCTGCACTTGGAAGTGCAGGTTCGGTTGTGTTCTCTATGTTGATCGTACTGCCGCTTGCTGCTATATTTAGTATTGCATATCCTGTTTTACAGGAACATATTGCATGGATACTGATTTTCATAGTATTCCTAATGGTCACGACAGAAAAGGGTGAATATATCATAGGGCAGGGTTCGCTTACCCATTACAGGTACAAGGTTTATGCATTAATATTGTTCCTGCTGAGCGGTATGCTTGGGTTATTTGCGTTTAATATGGAAGAATTAGTAAAACCTGTCATAAATTTAGGGGAACCTTCTATTTTACTCCCACTACTCAGCGGTTTATTTGGCGCGTCACAACTTGTTGTCAGCCTGCTCACGCATTCGACTATCCCGCTTCAGGGTTTTACAAAGATGACGTTATCAGGAAAGCGGATTGCCAGAGGGATAATTACAGGCAGTGTGGCAGGTTCTATAGTCGCATGGCTTCCTGGTATATCGTCAGCTATCGCGGCAGTGCTTGCGCGCTTGTTTATCAAGAATGATTTTAACAGTAAAGGCGGGGATATAGTCAGTGTGGATGGTGCGGATGGTGCGGATGTTGTAGATGGTGTGGACGCGGGTTCAAAGGAATTCATAGTTTCAGTTTCAGGGGTCAATACGTCGAATGCAATTTTTGGCCTGGTTGCCCTGAGCGTAATCGGAAAGACCAGAAGTGGTGCTATGGTAGCTATCAATGAAGTGCTGGGTGTATCTTATGGCGTTACTGCGGGTGTAATTACACTTGATACACCAATGCTGGTCTTTTTTTTCAGTGTTATCTTGTTGACCGCTTTTCTATCATACTTCTCAACGATCATTATCGGGAACAATGTTCACCGTGTGTTATCATTAATTAACTATTCAAAATTGTGTATTGTTGTTCTCACCGGTCTTGCGCTTATGGTTGTTGCATTTACCGGTTTATTCGGATTGCTGATCTTTGTAATTGCCACACCTATAGGCATGCTTGCACCATTCCTAAAGGTCAGGAAATCAAATGCAATGGGAGTTATTCTATTGCCTGTGATAGTATATTTTTTGTAAGCTATGTGTATGTTCCAGATGGTTGCTTTAAGATAATATGTTGTATATTGTATATTATATATTGTGTATTATACGGCATGTGTTATCCATTGTACATTATATTTTACTAAGTAATTAATCCACATCGATTTCCCTATAATGTGATAAAGTTCGATTGGTTCATATAACCACATAAACTAAAGACAATCATACCGATTTACCAGTTAAGGTGTATTAATATCACCGTAAGCGGAATATATCATAAAGGAAACAATATGATCATGGATGATGAAAAAGAATTTGTTTGTTTATGCGGGAACAATATGATGCGTTTGGTCCTGACCGATTCCGGCGCACTTGAGATTAAGTGTATTGAATGTGGCATAATCAGGAAAGTTGGCAGAGGGCTTTGTCCGACTAGACTTGTAGAATGATCCTGTTAATAGGAGTAATCGGCGCATTCGGGAATGTTGTGGCTGGCAAACGATGAACCGAAAGATCGTATGGGTACATTATACACAACATGTTATGGTCGAATAAAGGAGGTAGATGTAAGACAATTTGTGATATAAATTCTTGTTATAACACTGCCTGAAACGGTTGAATTACATTTTACTTTAGTATCATATTGAACAATTTCATTTACACTGCTATACAAATACAAAATTTCGATAAAAACCAATAAATATCTTGCATCCCACTCATAGTTAGTGATATAAATGGTAATTGGAGTTACAATGGTAAATGTGTTACCCGGACGGGAAAAGGTAACATATAGTGAACTGCGCAGCATTGACGGCATAAAGGACGTTTACCACGTATTCGGTGAATATGATTTTGTGGTCATAATGGATGTTAATGGTATGGGTATCCTGAATAACATTGTGGATAGCATCAGGAGAATTGAATCAGTGACTGCAACACAGACAATTGTTGGTGCTGAATTGCAGTAACATATCATTTTTTCATAGTATAATTTAGAGAATTGTATAGTTCGGGCAAATTCGATTGCAGGGAAGATTTTCTCGCATTTGGTCTTCAAATGGAATATCATAACATACAATATATGACATCATAGAAAAAAGGAAGTGTTTTATGGCAACCCCAATTGCAGAAGAACTTGCGAAAAAACAGCAGGCCATCAGTGTTGCTGAATTTTTTGAGAAAAACCGGCAAATATTAGGCTTTGATTCCGCACCGAGAAGTCTGATAACGACTGTTAAAGAGGCTGTGGACAACTCACTGGATGCATGTGAGGAAGCAGGGATCCTACCTGATATCCTGTTGCAGATAGAGCGTGCAGGTAAGGATAATCTTACAGTAATAATTGAGGACAATGGTCCGGGTATCGTTAAAGAACAGATCCCAAAAGTTTTTGCGAAACTATTGTATGGATCACGTTTTCATGCACTCAAACAGAGCCGTGGTCAACAGGGTATCGGAATTTCTGCATCGGTTCTATACTCACAGTTAACATCCGGACGTCCGACAAAGATAATTTCAACAATTGGGCGCGATTCTCCTGCCCATTATTATGAACTCATGATCAATACCAGTAACAATGAGCCTGAAATATTGAAGTCTGAAGTCGTTGACTGGGACCGCCCGCATGGAACCCGTGTTGAGCTTGAAATAGAAGCATCATACGTAAAGGGTCGGAGGCAGTCAATATCCGAATACCTCAAGGCAACAGCAATAATTAATCCGCACACACGGATAACATTTATCGAACCTGACGGCAATGAGTTGATCTTTGAGCGGGCAACAGATAAACTTCCGACACCTGCAAAAGAAATACTGCCGCATCCACATGGGATCGAACTTGGCACGCTTATGAAGATGATGCGCTATACAGAGCGTCAGAAATTAGGTGCATTTTTACGTTATTCATTTACCAAGATCGGACTTTTAACTGCAGGGGAAATATGCAAGGCTGCGGGACTTGATCATGATTTGGACCCGCATGAATTTACAAGGGACCAGACAAAAAAACTTCTTGAGGCATTCACTAAAGTGAAAATAATGGCACCACCTACGGATTGCCTTTCACCGATCGGGGAAAAGTTTATTTATAAGGGACTTGAAAAAGAGTACAGCGTTGATTTTATTGCAACAGCAACACGTGCGGCATCGGTGTATTCCGGAAATCCATTCATTGTTGAGGTCGGGATCGTATATGGGGGAAATCTTTCAAAAGATGACCGCATTGATATCATGAGGTTTGCAAACCGCGTTCCTCTCCTATACCAGCAAGGAGGATGCGTAGTCACACATGCCGTGGAATCCATTAAATGGAAACAGTATGGCTTAAATCAACCCGGAGGTGGCATGCCCACCGGTCCTGTTATCCTGCTAATCCATGTGGCATCAACAAATGTGCCGTTCACATCAGAGTCAAAAGATGCCATCGCAGATATTCCTGAGATCAAAGATGAAATTGAACTTGCTATTAAGGAAGTAGCACGAAAACTCAATCGTTTCGTCTCAAAACAGGGCAACCTGAAAAAGCGGCGTGAGAAAGAGATCATTATCGAGAAGGTGTTGCCAAAAATGGCAGAGAAACTCGCAGAAACTCTTGGTCGTGATATTCCTGACATAAATCCGGTTGTGGCAAAAGTAATGGGCAACCTGCTGGTCAGCAGAAAGATCAGGCGAAATGAAAGCGGAGAGGCTGATGTTTCAATTAAGGTTAAGAATTTCAGTACAAAATCTGTCGAGTTTAATTTACATGAGATGATACCGTTCAAAGCAGAAAATATGGTTCCGGAACCAAAGGTTATCGCAATGGGCAATGATTATGATTATGTGTGGAAGATGAAACTTTCATCGGGTGATTCAAAAGCTGTGACATACTCACTTGAGTCGGTGACCGAGGACGAAGTTGCAAGATTTGCAGAAATTGTTGTAGAAGGAATTGAAGAGGAAATGGTCACAGGTGCAAAGGCTATCAAGGGAATTGTTTAGATCAAGCGAAAATTGTATAAAAATACACATAAAATGATGTTATCACTAAAAACCCTGAACCCTACCAAACATTTCAACAACTCTCTCATTTTGCTCTTTGGTACCAATAGTGACCCTTACAAGCGAGTTACCTGCACCCCAAAATGACGTACAGTCCCGAA
Source organism: Methanosarcinaceae archaeon (assembly GCA_052361145.1). GTDB lineage: Archaea > Halobacteriota > Methanosarcinia > Methanosarcinales > Methanosarcinaceae > Methanovorans. The sequence goes on along the minus strand of JBQVMC010000041.1, from coordinate 5,274 downwards.
CAATGATCCCTTCCCGAAGCAAACTCTCGCATACATCCCTCGCTTTTAGCGGCGCTACATTTACCATCACAAAATTCGCCTGTGAATCATATACATCAAACGGAATATGTTCCTTCAGGAACTTCCTCCCTTTCTGCACAAGATCAATGCTCTTTGTTAAATGTTCCTCATCCAAAAGCGCAGCTGCACCCGCAGCAATCGCTACTACACTAACATTGAACGGCGTTGTCACTCTCATATACTCTGATTTAAGCCACTGCGGCATAATTCCGTATCCTATTCGCAGACCGGCCAGGCCAAATGCCTTTGAAAATGTTCTTCCGACTATTATGTTGTCATACTTATTCACCAGATGCGCAAGACTGGTGTCCGCAAACTCTACATACGCTTCGTCAATAAACACAAGACCATGCGTAAACTCTGCAATCGCACGCACATCTTCCTCAGGAACAAGATTTCCTGACGGATTGTTCGGAGAACACAAAAAGACCATTTTGGTGTGTGATGATTCCGCATTCTGTATAGCCTCAACGTCTATAGCATATTTCTCATCTCGTTTAACGAGAACGGGAACAGCGCCATTCGCCCGCGCCGCAATCTCATAATATGAAAATGTAGGCGCAGGTATGATCACCTCATTCCCGCGCGTGATGATAAGCCGCATTAATCCATCTATTAAGCCATCCATCCCGGGTCCGGATGCAACAATATTGTTCACGGGAAATCCGGTATATACGGACAGGGCATCCACCAGTTCACTCGCATCCGCAGACGGGTAGACATTCACCTGTGGTGCATAACCGGTCAGTGCTTTGATTGCCATTGGGGACGGGCCAAGCGGATTTTCATTCGAACCCAGCTTAATGATCGAATCAGGATCAAATCCATACGCATGCGCTATCTCATCGGTCGATCTACCTGGCACGTATTCCCTGATGCTAAATATCTCATCTTTAATAAGATCAAGCCTGCTCAATAACATTCACCACCGTATCGACCTGCTCCTTTGTAATAATAAGCGGAGGAGCAATGCGTATCACAAAATCCGATGTGCAATTCAGCAGCACGCCATGCTCACGTGCATAATCAACAATATCCGTGCACTTTGTGCTCAACTCAACACCGATCATCAATCCCATGCCGCGTACTTCTACAACATCATCGCGTGTGAGATTTTCAAGACGCGTCTTGAAATATTCGCCCATTTTTTTTGAACGTTCGACAAGTTTTTCCTCACGTATTGCTTTAATTGCACCAAGGGATGCCGCACATGCAAGTGGATTTCCACCAAATGTAGAAGCATGTTCACTCCTGCCAAATGAAATATCATCTCTTGCAGTAATCGCACCCATCGGGAAACCGCCGCCAAGTGATTTTGCCATGGTCATGATATCAGGTTTAACATCGAAATGCTCTTTGCAAAACCATTTACCAGTCCTGCCAAATCCGGTTTGCACTTCATCAAAGATCAGTAGGGTACCGGTATCATCGCATATCTCACGAACCGCTTTTAAATAATCGTCCGATGGAACATTTATTCCGCCTTCACCCTGGATCGGTTCAAGAATAACTGCCGCTGTATCCCTTGTGATCGCATTTGTAATAGCTTCTGAATTATTGTAAGGTACGAATGTCACATCCCTGACCAATGGTTCAAAAGGTATCCTGTATATCTCCTTATGTGTCACACTTAGTGCACCCATCGTGCGCCCGTGGAATGAATTGTTAGCTGCAATAAAATCAGTCTTTTTTGTTGTTATGCGAGCAAGTTTCATGGCTGCTTCAACAGCTTCTGTCCCTGAATTACAGAAAAACACATTATACATGTTACTCAGTAAAACAAGTTGCTCGGCAAGGTTTGCCTGTCCCTCTATATAATACAGGTTCGATACGTGGATCAATCGTTCTGCCTGTTGTTTAATTGCTTCTACAACGCACGGATGGCAATGTCCGACATTGTTAACTGCAACGCCTGCAACACAATCAACATATTCCTTGCCATTTGTGTCAAAAACAACAGATCCAATGCCACTATCCAGTGCAATTGGTTGTCGTGTATATGTCTGCATTACATACTGTGCATCCTTTTTCACAATCGATTCACAATCGATCGTTAGTTTAGAAATATTTTTTTTTATCAAATAAACACCTGCAATTGCAAAACGTAGCTGCATTATATTAAATTGGTATGTATCACTGATTAAAGTATTCTGGCAATTTTTTCGCTTGCTGATTTCATGTTATTTAGAATCGAACCAATACTGTTTGCATTGTCCGCTAAAACCACCAACAATGCTTCTAAACCTGCTTTTACTGTAATCACGTATTTAGTTCCGGTTTCTACAATAATGGATTCGGGCACTTCATTGTTAAGTCGCATAGTAGTGGATTCAGCAGACATATAAAGAGTTGCCGTAACTGCCGCAAAAGCCTCACTGTTAAATATACCACCCTCTGTTGAGACCATAAGTAAACCATGTTTTGAAACAATCGCTGAAAGTTCTATACCATCAGCTGACTCAAGATCGGAGAGTATCTTATCAAGCATCTCCTTTTTCGTTTTCATTATAGCACACCCTGTTTTGGAAATTTGAGTGCGGAATATACACAATAAAGAAATAATGATACAGATATCTGGAATAATGTTATAAAAACACCTTCCAAAGTATCAGGATTCGCTTGTACTATATCGACTATTTGTGTAATATGTGCCAGTGAAGCTGCTAAATAAAATAGACCGCCGATTGTCAAAAGGACGAAAAAGCGCTTAATTTTTTCAAACTGCAAGAATAATCGAGACCTGATGACATCTGCATCCATGACCCTGAGCAGGTTTGAAATTTGTATTAATAAAAATACAATGATCAATCGTAAAACCATATCCATTATATCAAAAAACAGGGCATTCACCATAATTCACCTTTTCTTTAGACTATCATTGAATTATCCAATTGTAGTATTTAATATATAATATTTATACTGTAACAAACACAACATGTACCGGAACAATAAAACATTGTCCATCATGAGATATGAGATTCAAACATCCAATTCAATTAATTCACGTTCATTATCTTTTTCTTTTTCATTTTCATCTTCATCGCGCTCAAATTCAATACCACTGGCAGCACGCATTATGCCATCCACTCTTACACTCTCATGAATCTTGATGGAATCAGCATTTATTTCTCCAAGAACGTGAGTGCCTTTACTGATATGCACCTTGCTCTTTGAGATCAGGTTTCCATGAATCGTATTATTCTCACCTATCACAACATCCTCTATTGTCCTGATACTGCCATACAATGTAGTGCTATCCCTCATTTCAAGTGATGTTGCACGAATATTACCAACAAGCCTGCAATTATTCCCGATTACAGTATGTGCCGGAACGCGGATGGAATCGATTGATATTTTTGAGCCATTTGGAACGATCATCGTTGCATCAATGAGAATTTCGGAATCATCTTCAAACATCACCTCAAGCGCATTCTCCAATTCTTCATCTTTCCCAAGCCGCAACAATTCACTGATGTAGAGGAACAAATAAACCATGACAGGCACTGGATTTCTTACAACTATCCAACCTTTTGCTTCAAATCCACCATTGATCTTTACATCGTTACCAATATCCAGGTCGCCTTTTACAATTAGTTTACCATCAATTGTTATAAACTCTCCAAGATAAGCATTTGTTTCTGTTTTTACATTGCCGCCAATCTGTGACCACATGTCAATTCGTACATCAGATGCAGCAATCACATCGCCGCTAATCTGTACCCTCTCACCAAACACCAAAGAATTTGCAATCAGACCATATTTAATATTAGAATGGTTACCAACAACAATATTCCCATCCACAACTATTGTGTGTTCCTCCATTTTTGTATTGTCGGGGATTACAAATGTTTTTAAAAAATCTTCTACTGCGATTGTTTCACACTCCGGATTGGGGACCGTTATTATGAATTTGAATAATTCTCATATATTGATGATATAATTAATATATATAGATTTATCAATGTGAAAAATTCACTGATCTTTGCCGCGCCGTATATCGACCGCACCACCTTTATCAAGAACGGATATTTCATCAGGTGAAAGTAACAATTGCCCTGTAGCTATGAGATATCCTGACTCATCGACCACTAACACTTCATCACCTGCACGAAGGTTCTTGTCAATATCAACAACATGCTTTGAAAATGCGGTTTTTCCATTAGATACAAAAGGTACGGCATCCTCACAAATAACAACCTTATGAGCATCTTTTGGAACACAACCTTGTACCAATTCTGCACCATACATGCTCAATGTGAGTGTACCATCCTTTGCCCGAATAGTTGCAATACGCCGGTCTTTATGCAATATCTGCCGCACACGCTTCGTCTTTGATAACTGGAAAGTAACATCATCCGGAAAAAGTGATATGCCACAACCTTTGCCAAATTGGTAGTCAGCCATTGTCCTTACTTGCGCAAGGTGTTTTTTACTGCGTTCCATAATGAATGTTAAATGAAAGATAGATGTTAAATGTATAACGGTCTATTTCAGGCATAAAAGCCAGGATTCTCCGTAGTATACAATTTATAATACTATATACTACGAATTAATACGACTTCTGTTAGGTTTTCCACGCGGTCTGGTATTTAAGCAATTCTGAACACACTTAAATAATATAATAATCAATCATACTACTGAGGAAACGGGAATATCTGCTTGTATAGTATATCCAAATGAATTACTGTAACCAAGCAAACCATTCATCCCCTCAACTATAATGGCCCGTTTCCCCATTTTATCACGTTATATTGTCATATCATACTAATTATATAATTACAATTATAGTCCATAATTATAATTATTATCACTATCACCATCACTATCAGTATCAGTCTTATAATCTATTCTAATTCCGGTAAGCCGGAACCAAAATGGAGACTCCTATTATTTTCCTGACGATTCGTAAAAACCGTAGGGTGCAGGGAAAAATATAAACCCTTTGCATCATTCGCGTTATTTGTGGTGTATCTTATTTTCTATAACCAATTATCCGGAAAAAGTTAAAGTTAAAGTTAAATTTAAATTTTCCCGCATAATTAATGTAACATATAATCTGAACTCACTGGTGTTCGGTTAAGGAGTTTTATTGGCTTGTTGCTAATGTTTTTGGATAAAAACAATCTGGTACACATTTGACACTTTTTAATATATTCCGGATAAACGGATCATGGCAAAAAAGATTCACCGCAGAGGGGACTTATTTTTCTCTGC
>JBQVMC010000040.1:0-16257 GCA_052361145.1 Methanosarcinaceae archaeon | reverse complement strand
CATGAATTTCATTATTTCCGGATCGGTTGAGACTACATTTACGATATCTTCATCAGTTTCAATGCAAAGTGCTCGCATAAGTGTTATAAAATTGATGCGTCCGGAGATTGAAGGAAATGATACTTCAAGAATAGATTTCCGTCCTCTTTCCACAACAACGAGCGCACGGTATCCACGTCTTTGTGAGAATACTTTGGCGACCTCTATATTATCCCCATAACGCACACCGATCTCAGTCAGGATCTTATTAGGAGCAAGATCTTCCAGAGTCATGACAACGCGCTCGGTCCCATTGACAATGAAATACCCTCCCGGGTCGAGCGGGTCTTCGCCGTAACTAATCGTTTCTTCATCTGACAATCCTACAAGATTGCATATGCGTGATTTGATCATCACCGGCATCTGGCCTATTTTTGCTTCAATAGGTTCGGACTCATTCTCGCCATTTACTACACTCATTTCAAGGTATAATGGAGCTGAATATGAGAGATTACGAAGCCTTGCCTCATTTGGATAAAGGTTTTCAATTGCACCATCCGCCTCCTTGACGATTGGATTTTCAACTCTTATTTTACCAAGATTGACATATATATCTTCCAGATCGGTATCGATAGTGGATTGCTCATCAATGATTTTTTGCAGTCCGGAATCCAAAAACTTGTTATAGGAATCTATATGATGCTTTACAATATTATCTCGTGTAAAATAAGCTTCTGCTAAAACATTGATATCTAACGTGATGATAGCACCCCTTTGAGTTTAAGTTTAGGTTTAAATGTAGGTTTAAATTTATAATATGAATTTATGGTTAATTAAAAATGTCAAAATGAAAAATATAACAGTAATCACATTTATCTGTATAAAATCGGTTGTAGTACCCTTGATCCTGATAAATGCCAAATTCCCTGTATTAATCAATTACGAGTCTATAATATAATGATTCGCCTGCAGTCTGGCTGATTCGTGTGATTTTGATCACATCTCCAATTTCCGCACCAAGCTCTATTACGACAGGATCAGCGCTTTTATCGGTGCTTTTTTTGGTCACTTTTTTGGTCACTTTTTTGGTCGCATTTTCGACCCCTTTTTTAGTCCCTTTTATCTTTGGCAACTGTTCCTTATTTATATGGTAGGTACCTAATAATAATTTAATCTCATCTTCTTGCATAATTTCGTGTTTTGGGACTGAATTGTGATCAAGCAAGCTGAATTTTCTCAAGTTTTTTCCTCCCTGTGATATATCCTGATAAGAACGGTAGCATTTATGTAGTAGAATTTTGGTTGGAATTTGTCGTTAATCCTGATTTAATTTATTAAGCGGGCTCGTAGGGATTTGAACCCTAGGCCGTCTGGTTAAAAGCCAGACGCTCTGCCTGACTGAGCTACGAGCCCACACTGTTGATGTGTTAATATATGACAGTAGATGTCATATTTATTTTGATGTAATCCACCCAGTCATGCTGAGTGCAGCGCAAACATAATGGTAATATTGTATATAAGCATTGCGAGCAGGTCGCCATATTGTGTTATTTTTTCATTACAGTGAAATATTATCACTTATTAATAATTATATACACATGTTATCAAAGGGCACCTGTTCGAAACGTATATATAGGATAATTTAATAACTTTACGAAGTTGAAAGTATATTGATTTATTTCGAATTTGTGATAAATAAATAAATAAATAAATAAATAAATAAATGTATGTATTTGAATAGTCGGCTTCGATGAAATATCGGTACATATTCCAAAAATTTAAACATCGTGTAGCAATTGACCCATACTAAAGAAAACGGAGCATCATCTCATGCCACAGAAGGCATAACTTATTAAACCGAATTGACGATTTAAAAGGTATGTAAAAACGACACATCTTAATAACCACTTTACACTTGATATTCATGGCGTGGGGACGTACTACACGCGTGTAGTAGTGCTGTTCTTATCATGAACTCATTAAAGCAAACCAACAACGAGCAGCGATATATTTTCAGACAGGTTGAATGAAAATAAAAACATGAGACAGAATAACTGCACTCACACAAGCGTGTCTTCGATCCTACCAAGCGCATCCCGTATCCTCTCCTGCGAGATCGCATACGATATCCTCACGAAATCCTTACCGCTTGCACCAAAAGCAGAACCGGGCGTAACAGCAACATGCGCATTTGCCAGCAACTTTTCAGTTACTTCGTCACCGTTTCCGTATTCGCTCACATCAGCAAATGCATAGAATGCACCATCAGGTTTTTTGCACTTTATACCAATAGAATTTAAACCACCAACTAGAATATCACGTCGGGTCTTAAACTCTTTCACCATTTCTAAAACAGGCTCCTGTGGACCTGTAAGCGCTGCAATACCGCCATACTGCACAAATGTTGTTGCACTGCTTACGGAATGGGAATGTATATTTAACAAACCCTTTAAAATTTCAGGTGCTGCGGTCACATAACCAAGACGCCATCCTGTCATTGCATACGCCTTTGAAAAACCGTTCACAGTGATCGTGCGCTCATGCATACCGTCCATCGAGCCTATGCTCACATGTTTTGTATCATATACAATTTTTTCGTATATCTCATCAGAAAGAACAAGCAGATCATGGTCGATAGCAATATCCGCGACCAGTTTTTGAATATCCTTGCCAAACACACCGCCGGTAGGATTGGATGGACTGTTCACAACGATTACGCGTGTCCTGTTAGTAATACTTTCTTGAATATCATACGGAGCAAATCCATTATTCGGATCAGTTGGTACCCATACGCTATCTGCACCTGCGAATTTTATGCAGGGGTCATATGATACCCATGCAGGATCGAATAGTAATGCTTCATCGCCATCATCAAGTACTGACATCATAATCTCGAATATTGCCTGTTTGGCACCTGGTGTAACCAGAACATCCGATTCGGCAACATCCAGTTTATTCTCGGTACACAATTTATCGGCAATGGCACTCCTAAGTTCAGGAATTCCGGAAGATGGCGCATAATGTGTTTCTCCCCTATACATTGCATCCGCTGCCGCATCACAGATATGCTTCGGTGTGTCAAAATCAGGTTCACCGAGACTTAAACTTATTATATCAACGCCGTTTTGTTTCAGTTGGTTTGCAATATTTGCGATCTTGATCGTTGCCGATTCTTCTATACGCTTGAGTCTTGAAGATGTCATAATAACCACATAATCCCTATTTTTTCCTGACCTTTGCCGGATACAAACAAATTCGTATCTGCTTCAAATCTAAAGGTAATTTACTCCATTTTGAAATCAAAAGATGCTTTGGCACTTGATTTGGATAATCCGAATATGCATTTTACCCTGTTTTTGAAGTGGATACATAAAAATCAAAGACGCTGAACTAATTTAACTGCTGCTTCAACAGCACGTTTGGCATAATCCACACGCTGGTGTGCTTCCATTCGAGTCATGCCAGGTCCGGCAATTCCGAGTGTCACAGGTTTTCCATATTCAAGTGAAAGATCCATGATTTTTCGTGAAGCCTGCTGCACAACGATCTCATCATGTTTTGTCGAACCTTCTATCACGGCACCGATCGTGACAACAGCGTCGATATCATCATGCTCGCATAGTTTTTTGATCGCAAGCGGCATATCATAGACACCCGGAACGAGAATAGTCTCTTTGACTTCTGCTCCTAAAAATTTTGCGTGTTCGAGCCCAAGAAGTTCCATTTGGTAGGTCAGGTCCCTATTAAACTCAGCCACAACAAATCCTAAATTAATCGCCATATATAATCTCCATTTAGTTTTATCAATTTAAATGATATCCATATGTTAATAATATGAAAGTATTTTAAGATGCTGTTTGATCCAATTTTGAATATTATATCCTGACCTGTCCGGCATCCTCAAATCCCTGCCTTTGCCCTGTTCCTGCAAGCTTTGTTAACTTCCCAGGATCGATCAAAAGCCGGATAGCATTTAAAGCATGTTCACGTGCACGTTTTTCCATTAGAAATGCAAGTTCACGCTCATTCTTTGCCTCATCTTCGTGCACAAACACCTCAATAATATGCGTACTTGTCATAAGTTGTGCCTGAATCAATCCCATTGAGGCTTCATGTGCACACATCTTATCTTTTTCCTGCGCACCTGGCATACCGAGTGCGATTACGATATCGCATCCTTTTTCTTCGATTAGTTTTTTGGATGCGACAGGAAGATCCTTGATACCGGGTACGGTGGTGCGCATTATTTTCACTGACAAATTATGCTGTATCTCATTGATTGCCGCACGTCCCATATCAAAGCGTGCGAATGTCGTATCCGCAATTCCAATTGTTGGCATATTAACTTAGATCCTAAACCTAACACTTGAACTCAAAACTTACATTCACACAAGCGCATCCAAAACGTTGGTTGCTGCCTGGATACCGGCTCCATTGTCAGCTATAACACCGCGTTTTATAAGCACGGTTTCAAGTTCATGAATTGTAATAAGTATATCACGTGCTGTAAAGTTACCCATACTTCCGATCCTAAATATCCTGTTGCCCAGTCTTGCCTGGCCACCTGCGATAACAATTCCACGTTTAAGCATGTCTTTTTTTATGTCATTGCTTCCGACACCTTCAGGTGCTTTCATAGCAGAAACAGTGTTTGAATAATTGCTGTGGTCATTTAATTTTGGCAGCATGTCGATTCCCATAGCAGCAACTGCTGCACGTATGGCTTTAGAACCTGCCCTGTGGCGTTTTATCCTTGCATCCATTCCCTCTTCCTTAACTATATTAAGCGCATCCTGAAGTGCAAAGAACAATGGGACAGCAGGTGTATATGGGGTCTGTGTGCTTTCCTTGTCAGCACTCTTTTTGTATGCTTTAAGATCAAGATAATAGGGCATCCGGTCCACATCATCCATTGCTGTAAACGCACGTTCACTAACTGATATCATTGAAAGGCCTGGCGGTGCTGCCAAGCATTTCTGTGAACCTACAATTGCAATATCAACACCCCACTTATCGACCTCGACAATATCTCCACCAATGGATGTTACACCGTCCATGATAAACAAAGCATCGTATTTCCTTGCAAGTTTCCCTACCTCTTTTGCCGGATTCATAATGCCTGCAGAGGTCTCATTGTGCACCAATGTGACAGCCTTTGCACCTTCTGATAGTTTATCCTCAATAATTCCAAGATCGATCCCCTCGCCCCATTCAAATTCCAGAGGCACCACGTTTCCGTATCTGCCTGCAATGTCCTTGAATCGCTCTCCAAACTTTCCGTTCTCAATAGATACGACCGTGTCATCCTTATTGATGGTGCATCCGATAGCAGCTTCCATTGATGCACTTCCGGAACCGCTGATAACAAAAATATCGTTCTGTGTTTTGAAAATATCTGCCAGAATTTCGCGGCAGTCATCATACATTTCAGAAAATTCTGCACCCCTATGGTTTATCATTGGTTTTGCCATAGCCCTGAGTGTTCTTGGAGCAACCGGAACTGGGCCGGGCATCATTAATAATGTGTCTTCAAAATCCATGATCATTCTTCCGATTTACGATTATTTTGCATTATATGCAGTTTATCTATGAAATTATGTAATGCGAGTTTGTATGTACTCCTTTTTTGAAAGGGTATAAATAATCTTGTAACCTACTCAAAAAGTAGATTAAGAGGGATGACAAGCATAGAACTCGGGATTACATTCCCGTGATTATACTGTTAACCGCTCATACTTTTAAATGCACAAATCAATATGTTTTTGACATATAAATAAATGCGTACTAAAGATAATTTGTGAACTTGTATAATAGGATGAAATTTGGGGGTATTTCCTTTCTATATTAAAATTCTAAATCGATGCATAATATTTCGAATATGAGACTTTTTATTATCTTCTGGAATGGTTTGGAAAACCGCTTCAATTGAACGGGTGCGCGAGCTGGATTGTGTGGTTGTACCGGGCGATATGTTGGGTTGCCTGTGTAGGAAGATGATTTTGATTTTAAAATTCAGATTTTTGAATACTTTGAAACTGTATGGAAATATGCACACTCTGAAATACTAACATAACCACTTCATATTTTAGATCTGATAATCTCTTCCAATTTCTTCTCGGAAGGTACTTTGCCAACGAAAACGATCTCATCATTAACGACAACAGTCGGAGTAATCATAATCCCGTACTCATCGCCTTCATCACTGAGTGCACTGTGTTTTTCGACAACAACGCCTTCCCCTACCTGTTTTACAACTTTCCTTACAGTATCATAAGCTACCTTACATTTGGCACAGGGTGGTTCTGATCCGAATACTTTAATAATAATATTCATATTTTTATCTCCATATAGTATTTCCAGCCATAAATCCTGCTGCTGTAGACAGGATTACGGTGAGTGTAATATAAACCGTTGCTTTCTTAATACCCACCACCCGGCTAATCACAATCATGTTCGGAAGTGAGAGCGCAGGTCCTGCCAGAAGCATTGAAAGCACAGGTCCGGTCCCCATTCCTAGTTTGGTGAGTGAATCTATGATCGGAACCTCCGTCAGTGTTGCAAAGTACATAAGTGCCGCAGCTACCGAAGCGGTCAGGTTGCTATTGATCGAATTACCACCAACAAACCGCACAACAAGATCGGACGGGAACAATTGCAGGATCATGCCGGCAAAGAATACACCAACAAGTAAAAACGGGACTATTTTTCTTGTAAGATCCCATGTCTCGTACATCCAATCGTGTATCTGCTCATCGTCGAACCACTTTTTTGAAACATAGACCGTTATAAGCACAAGAGGTCCGATGATAATCCCTCTCCACATCCATGTGCTGATGATGCCACCAAGTACAAGGATTGCAATTAGGAGAGCGAACAATCCTGCCTGATGTGCGGGTTTGATCTCACTCCCTGTCATAGCCGCCATCGATTTAACCTTTGTTTGATCATTTTTTCTAAACACAGCCGCCATAACCAGTCCTATGATGATTGATATGATCACAGCCGCAAGAGCGCGAGCAGCGCCAATGTCAAAGCCGAGAATATTTGCTGTGTAAACGATTGCAAGCAGGTTGATCGCCGGTGCTGAAAAGAGAAATGTCGAAGCAGGACCGATGCCTGCGCCACGTTTGTATATTCCAGCAAAAAGCGGTAGCACCGTACAGGAACAGACCGCAAGAAGCACTCCGCCAATCGATGCCATACTGTAGGATATATATTTTGGTGCATCAGCGCCGAAGTAGTATAACACAGATTCTCTAGAAAAGAGTGAGGCGACAGCACCAGCGAGGAAGAATGCGGGCACCAGGCACATCAGTACGTGGAGTGCCAGATATTCCCTGAGGGTTTCGAATCCAGCCAAAAACAACAATTCAATTGTCATTACCTGCTCCTGTTCCCATACTAATTCGTGTGATAAATGGGTTTGGTAATTTTATGGTAATACTTCCTTTAATGGCAGGATAGTCTACGGTTTTGCTACAACGTACCCACTTATATCAGGTTTATATTTTAACCTTGTGGTTTCAATTAATTTTGAAATAGGCATCCGTATCTTTTTAAACAATTGCCACAATATTACAGTACAATACTGAAATATTCAGGTAATTCAAATATGAATGCTATTGAAGTCGAGAATCTAACGAAAAAATTCGATGATTTTACTGCGGTAAATCATCTGGATTTCGAAGTGAAGAATGGCGAGATATTTGGTTTTTTAGGGCCGAATGGTGCAGGTAAGACAACAACTGTCCGGATGCTCACAGGAATAATAAAACCGGATTCCGGAAAGGTCAGTATCATGGATCTTGATATTCGGCAGTATCCGATCAAAGCCAAACAGTTAATCGGTGTTGTTCCTGAACTTTCAAATGCATATACCGAACTTACTGCATGGGTCAACCTGCAGTTCATGGCAGAATTATATGGCGTACCAAAGAAGGATGCCAGGCAAAGAGCAGAAAAACTTCTGGTAAAGTTCGATCTCTATGAACGGAAAGATCATAAGGTCGGGACATTTTCCAAAGGAATGAAACAGAAACTAATCATTGCCATGTCCCTGATGAACGACCCGGAAATACTTTTTCTCGATGAGCCAACATCAGGCCTGGATGTTATGAGTGCACGTTTGATCAAAGATATGTTACTGGAATTGAATAATGAAGGAAAAACAATTTTTCTAACCACTCATTATATGGAAGAAGCAAATCAGCTTTGCAACAGAATTGCAGTTATCAATCATGGAAAGATAGCAGCCATAGACGCTCCGGAGAAACTCAAAATGAAAGTCGGAGGACTGAAACGAGTGGAGATCAGTTTTAACGTGCCTGTGGACATCCCTGATTTCTATACAATGCCCGGGGTCATAGACGTCCGGATGAGTGGGGATAAACTGAGGTTATACACAGATGAACCGGGTAGTATAGTATACCAGCTTGTGGACTATTCCCGATCAAATGGCCTGGAAATCGTGACCCTGAACACATTGGCACCAACACTTGAAGATGTCTTCATCAAAATTATCGGGGAACTATAATGATAGATCAGCTAAAACGTGCCTGTGCAATCGCTAAAAAAGATATAAGGATATATTACTTGAGAGGACCTGTAATAATATTTGGTGTCCTTTTCCCGTTGTTCCTTTTTATGGCATTCATGATAGGAAGGGATCTACCTGCCGATTTTCTCATTGCCGGACTTCTGGGTATGACGATATTCTTCACATCAACATCGATCACTCCTGTAATAACACCCAACGAAACACAGACCAGAAACTTAGAAAGGCTTGCCGCCTGTCCGATTTCCATTACAACGATCCTACTGGGAGATATGCTGGCATCCGTACTTTTTGGGATAGGGATTTCTCTTGTTACAATACTGATTGGGGTTGCAGCAGGTGTTACAGTCATACATCCGTTGATCCTTTCTGTGGGTATCGTAGTGGCTGCATTCTGTTTTTCAGCTATGGGATTGATATTCTCATCAACACCAACGAGCATGACATCAACGGTGATGATGATGGCCACAATGGTGAAATTTCCACTGGTGTTCATAAGCGGTATATTTATTCCGGTCGGGGAACTGCCGCAGTGGGGAAGAATGCTTGCATCAATTTCACCCCTGACTTACATAACTGATCTTTGCAGGTATTCTTTCCAGGGGACTACTTACTATTCAATTCCAGTGGATATTGCAGCCCTTGTAATATTCCTGATGATCTTCATGACGGCCGCGGTAAAACTCCATGAAAAAAGTCTGCCAAAACGGTTGTGAATGTGGGTTGAATGGTTTGGACGTGTTTTTTCATTCATCTCGTATTCCGGCGATAAACTCTTCGGTCATGTTGAAAGCTTCATCATCCGTGAACTGTTTTGCAGGATGCTTCATAAAATATGCAGACGGGGAATACAGGACACCCCCGATACCTCGCTTAAGTGCAAGCTTACAGCATCTAATCGCATCAATGACCACTCCTGCAGAGTTTGGGGAATCTTCAACCGAAAGGCGTAGTTCAATATCCATTGGCACATCCCCAAATATTTTTCCTTCCATTCTAAGGAAACATACCTTGTTGTCCTTTTGCCACGGAACGTAATCACTTGGTCCGATGTGGATGTTGTCGTCATCAAGTCTTTGTGCGGTAACAGACTGTACCGCCTCTGTTTTTGAGACTTTTTTAGATGCAAGCCGACTTCTGTTTAACATATTGAGGAAATCGGTATTTCCGCCTGTATTGAGCTGGTATGTTCGCTCTAATTTAACTCCTCTCTTACTGAATAGGTCTGCAAGAGTGCGGTGTGTGATCGTAGCGCCAAGTTGGGCTTTTATGTCGTCGCCGATTATCGGTATGCCCCTGTCTAAGAACCTGTTAGCCCACACAGGATTGCTTGCGATAAATACAGGCATGTTATTTATGAATGCTACACCTGCTTCAAGTGCGCATTCGGCATAGAACCGTGTGGCTTCTTCAGAACCTACAGGAAGATAATTCAATAGGACCTCTGCTTTGGACCTCTTTAATTCACCAACAATATCTTCTTTTGATAATTCTTTCTCATCAGCAAGGATAAAAGAGTGTTTTTCGTCGTAATCTTTCATGTGAACTGCTATGCCATCTAAAACTTGACCCATTTTCACAATTGTTCCGGTTTTTTGTATATCCTCACAAAAAACTGTGGTGCAGTTGGGTAACTCAAATATCGCATCAGCAACATCCATTCCAACTTTCCTTTTATCGATGTCAAATGCAGCAACAACTTCTATATCTCCCGGAGTGTAGCCACCAATCTCCCAATGCATCAAACCAATTGCATTACTGCCGTTTTTATTTTTGTAATATTCAATACCCTGAATAAGTGAACTCGCACAATTTCCAAGACCTGTAATCGCAATTTTGATTTTATCCATGGATTTATCCCCATTTTTGAAAATGATTACTCAATGTTATTATGATTTAAATATGCATCCTGATTACTCAATGTTTTATAAAAGACTTTCTAAACCTATGAATCATTGTCTTATTTATAGTAAAGCGAAATTGGACGTGTGATATAGTATAAGTATAATAACGTTTTTAAATATTACTATTAGAACTGCTGTGGAAAGTTATTTAAGTGTCAAGTTGAATCACTTATTAAGCAATATAATTATTGCTTCTGTTCAAAAACGAGGAATGGATTATAGCGAAGCAATCAATAAATAAGTGGTTAGGATCTGGACAGTAATGACCGTACATTTTCAATTTTACACTTTCATAGGTGTTAGCACATGTACGGTAAAAAATAAGTAGGGTAAAATTCGGGCAAATATGATGGATGTGTTAAAAGAGATATCCGGTATTATTGAAGATCTTGAAATGATTGATGATGTGCTTGATATGGCAATTTCCATGGAAGAGCAGGGAAGAGAGTTTTATCTTGAAAAAGCGTCAACATCAAAAAGTGTGGAAACGGTTGAATTATTCAATTATCTAGCAGTAGAAGAGGCAAATCATGCTGATCACCTGAGGATGTACCGGAAGAACATGGATGGGGGAAAGAATAAGGTAGATCCTATATCCGACATTAAAGCCGAAAAGCCGGATTTTAAACCTTCATTTTCTGTGGAGTTTATGAGTGACCGCCTTGGTGAGATTGGTGTGCTTCTAGCAGCGCTTCGCCTTGAACGAAAAAGTGAATATTTCTATACTGAACTTTCAAAACGTGCCGATAATGAAAGCCGGCGTGATTTTTTTGATGAACTCGCATCTGTTGAGAGAGGGCATTATGAACTGATAGACGATTTCCTAGAAGATTCAACACAATTCAGGATGCAGACATAGATTATATTGTATTTTATTATATTATATTTATTGGGAGATATGGGAAATGACAAATAAAGACGATCCGGTGAAATTGGCTAAAGGTGTGTACTGGGTAGGTGTGATTGACTGGAACATTCGTGATTTTCATGGTTATGTTATACCAAAGGGAACCACCTACAATGCTTACCTGATCGTTGATAAGAAGATCGCACTTGTGGACACTGTGAAATCGCATTTTGCAGGAGAGATGATCAAGCAGATCCAAAAGATTATCGACCCTTCAAGGATCGATTATGTTATATCGAACCATGTGGAAATGGATCATTCCGGCTCTTTGCCTGCGATTATGAAATTAATTCCTGATGCTAGGATCATTGCCACAAAGCGCGGTAAGGATGGGTTGTGTAATCACTACCATGGTGCCGGATGTAAGGACTGGAATTTTGATGTTGTTGAAACAGGCAGTGAGTTGAATCTTGGATCCAAGACTTTGATGTTCATTGAAACTACAATGTTGCATTGGCCTGATAGCATGCATACATACATAAAAGAGGATAAGATACTCCTTTCAAATGATGCTTTCGGACAGCATATCGCGTCGTCCCATCGGTTCAATGATGAGGTTGGGGATGTGATGGGGGATGCTGCTGAATATTATGCCAATATCCTGATGCCGTTCGGCTCACATGTATTAAAGTATATTGATACGGTGGAAAAACTTGGCATTGGGATCGATATGATCGCGCCATGCCATGGTATGATATGGCGAAAAGACCCGGCTCAGGTAATCGCTGCTTATGAACGGTGGGCAAATGCCGTGACTGAACCAAAGGTGTTAATAATATACGACACGATGTGGCAAAGCACTGAACATATGGCAAAAGCGATGGTAAATGGTATACTCGCTACTGGTGTGGATGTAAAACTCTTAAACCTGCAAAAGAACGACTGGAGTGCGATTATAAAAGAGATACTGGAGGCACCGGTGATCGCTGTTGGTTCACCTACACTAAATAATGGGATGTATCCTTCGGTTGCCGGCTTTTTAACATACCTTAAGGGACTTCGACCAAAAAACAAAAAGGCGGTTGCTTTCGGTTCATTTGGCTGGGGAGGCGGGGCTGTAAAAGCGGTTGAAAAAGAACTGGATGCTGCGGGCTTCGAAATTATGGAACCTGGCTTACAGGTAAAGTTCATACCTGATGAGGATGCTTTGAAATCGTGCTATGAGATGGGTGGCAGACTTGCAAAAATGGCAGAAGGTAAATGATGCTTATCATATAAAATAAATAACAACAAAGGAGTGATATATTTGGAATTTTCAGACAACATTGAAACAGAAATATATGAATCGGCAAAGAAGAGTGCAGAGGAAAGTGGATACAAATTGAATCCGGATTATGATATTGTTGTAATCGCAATCAAGGCTATCTCTAACAACAAACATGAGAAGGGTGAACCATATTGTGGATGTAGGGCCACAAGCGGTGACAAGGAAAAGGATAAAGCACTTATTTGTCCGTGCTCACACCGCGACAAGGATATCGAAAAGCGTGGAGCATGCCTGTGCGCATTGTATGTCTCGTGAATAGATAATCCCAATTTGAGTATTTAATCTGTAAGATTATTACTCCAAGAAAAAGTGAGCGTTAGCGAGCATTTTCTTGTTTTAGGTGAAATATCGACAAGTTGGAAGTGGGGGTCACTTTCCTATGTAACAGTATATTGCCAGAGTTCATAGTGCAGAATTTTCGTTGTGGTCTAAATATATATATATATATACATATATATGTGTGTGCATATATACACATGTGAAGGCTTTGTTTAGACACTTTTTAATATATTCCGGATAAACGGATCATGGCAAAAAAGATACCGCAAAGAAGACTTATTTTTCTCTGCGTGCTTCTGTGATCCCTGCAGTTTTCCAAACCATTCCGGAAGATAATAAAAAGTCTTTTTATTTATTGCTATTTCGTAAATATGTTATGACCTTGCGTGCTCCCACTTGCCAGAGTTAAGGCAAATCAACGACGAACGGCGGCATATTTTCAGAAAGGTTGTATTTAAAAATAAGCGAGCGGAGATTGCCGTACTTACTCTGCTCGTAGGGCATTTTCCTTTTGTTTGAGGATAGATTTGATGTTTTTCCGCAACAAATACCCAAAATCACATTATCGTAATACTTAGTCCTACATTATGTGCTGGTCATCAAAAATATTACGTGGAATTATGTCCTATTTGTTACTAAATCAGTATGCTGCGAAAGGGTTAAGTAGTGTATTTCGATTTGTTTTATTGTGATGATTTAAAAATTGTACAATTTAGGTGAATTCTGGCAACATCTTGAAAAATTATATATTTATCACACTTCTCGATGGATTGTCAATTTATCAAATCCGATTTGACGGTGATAATTATGAATCCAACACAAATATACAAATCAAACACTTCTGTTTACGGCACCGATATATATGGAAAGCACGTATATAACAAGCACATTTCCGGTATAAGTTGTGATACAGGGGATTTTACAGAAAAATTAATTGAAGATATTTTTGATATATATTTATCAATAAAGGATCTCAATGATAAAGAGGTGCTTCAGGATTCTTCAAATCATCTTAGAACTATTTTTCAAAGACTTGATCGTTTGATATCAATAAACATAGATGGTAAATCTGCAGAAACTATCCTCTTTGATTCTTCATTCAATTTAGCATTTGATGCTATTACCAGATTCAGAAGCTTATACACTGCAAAATTGGAAATTGAACATGCACATTCTATACTGGAAAGTAAGTATCCAATGGAAATGTTCAAAAATTTCAATTATATTTCTAATTATCTGAAATTGTCCCGAACTGAATTCCAGGGAGCCGGCCTTAAACCTGGTGACAGTATTGTATTTCTTGGTAGCGGACCACTACCTTTAACACTTATGGTTCTCTGCCAATGGTATGGACTTAAAGGTACTGGTATTGAACAGGATCCTGACAGGGCAGAACTCTCTAGAAAAGTTCTGGAAAAACTTGGACTTTCTGATCAGATCGAAATAATTAACGGCGATCACTTAACATTGCCTTTGAAATCCGAATCCGACCTAATCATGGTAGCTGCTCAAGCTGAACCTAAAAAAGAGATATTTAATCACTTGGCAATGGTACTCCCTGAAGGAACCAAATTATCCTACCGCATATATGAAAAGGGATTAAGAAGATTGTTAGACACATTTTCTTTTTTTGAATTTCCGGAACAGTTTGAAGAATATCTTCGGGTCCGGCCTGAACCACCTGTTAATAATACTGTTGTGTTTGTAACAAAAGAGGTTTGTTAATTTGCTGTGAACCAGGTAATATTGCTAATCCAAATTATGTTAGAGATGAGAACTGCTTTCATCTTATCCGCTTCAAATTTAATGGTAACTGACTCCATTTTGAAATGAAAAGTTGCTTTTAGCACTTGGTTTAGATAATCCGAATATGAATTTCACCCTGTTTTTTGAAGTGGATACCTTTCATACTCTTTTTGTTTCTTTTGTAGTTGTGTATAATCTCGGTGTAAATGTGATTGTTCTATATGAAACTAAAACTAATACCAATCAACCATCACAGGCAGCGTATTGATCCGGCATCAAAAATCACTAAACAAACACAAAATTAGATAAGGGTTGCCAGATCGTATGATTATTTTATTTCAAAAATTAATAAAATGACAAAGGCTTTACATGACAATAACAACATATAAAAAGTATGATTGTGTGATACTTGATAGGTCGTGAGTAATATCGCCGAAAAGACAATAAAAACCATTATGGCAGAACTATTAAAAATAGAATCAACTATAAAATATCTCAAGGATCAAGATATCCTCCAGGGTACTTCGAATCATCTTGTGACCAATTTCCAAAGATTGGATTATCTGGCTGCACTGGATATTGATGATCAATTGGCAGAAGAAACAATATGCGACCCTGAATATCATACGGTAATTGAAGATATTGTCAGGTTCAGGAACCTATATAGTTTGAGACTTGAGATTGAAAATGCAAAAGCCATATTAGCCAGTGAAGATCCATGGGGAGTTTTGAAAAATTTCACACATTTTCCAAATTATATTCAATTATCCAGAACCGAATATCAGGGATCTGAACTTAAATTAGGCGACACTGTTGTGTTTCTTGGAAGCGGACCGCTACCTCTAACACTTATAGCTCTTTGTCATTTTCATGGACTTAAAGGAATTGGGATTGAACGGGACCCTGATAGGGCAGAACTCTCAAGAAAAGTACTGGAGAAACTGGGACTTTTAGATCAGATAATGATAATACACGGAAACCACTTCATTTTACCCCTTAATATGAAATATGACCATCTAATGGTTGCTGCAGCAGCCGAACCCAAAAAGGAGATTTTTGAATACCTGGCAAACGTACTCCCAAAAGGAATCGGAATATCCTACCGCATATATGAAAAGGGATTAAGGAGAGTATTGGAAACGTGTTCTTCATTTGAATTACCTGAACAGTTTGTGGAAAATCTCAGGATCCGACCTGAACCGCCTGTTAATAATACTGTTGTGTTTCTGAAAAAAGAGTTTTGTTAATTTACTGTACACGAAAATATTGTCTTGGAGTATTTGTATAGCTTAAATCCTGAGTGCAAAATTCAGGTATGTACGAATAGAAAACCAATGCGACCGCCGCCAGGCGGCATTTTCCATAATATACTATAATGAAGAATTGTAACTACTCACCTTTTAGAAGTAAGGGTGTTGATAACGATAAAACGTTTATTTCTACTTAAGTTTCAACATACTATTATTTTTCACATATAGTCTTATGCTGTCGATTTTACCATGTCATTACAGAAATATAAAATCAACATTTAGATATAAATGCAGCCGCTAGATATTGCTTACTAAACGTGAGTAGTTACGAAGAATCTAAATCGTTAGTCGATATCTTATTGGCAAGATGG
>JBQVMC010000039.1:0-16318 GCA_052361145.1 Methanosarcinaceae archaeon | reverse complement strand
CGTATCAACAGGCAACCGCTTGATATAGCCACTATTTGTTACAGTAACTGCAACCTCTTCTA
Organism: Methanosarcinaceae archaeon; assembly: GCA_052361145.1. Classification (GTDB taxonomy): domain Archaea; phylum Halobacteriota; class Methanosarcinia; order Methanosarcinales; family Methanosarcinaceae; genus Methanovorans. The sequence goes on along the minus strand of JBQVMC010000039.1, from coordinate 16,256 downwards.
CTGGAATAAGATCTTCATTTGTAACATCATCGTGAGATATCTTGATCGTTGTCCTTCTGGCATCCGCAAATTTGTCCCGCAACAATGTTAGTTCTTCCCTGATGATCTCATACTTTCGGGAATCACTTGCAATGATCTTTTTTAATCCTGCGATAAGCCCGATAAGTTCATCATACTCGTCATCGATCTTCTGGCGCTCAAGTCCTGTCAAACGCTGCAGGCGCATTTCAAGTATCGCTTTTGCCTGCACATCATCCAACCCGAACTTTTCAATCAGGCCGGTCTTTGCCTCATCAACAATCGTTGAGGCACGAATAAGCGCAATAACCTCATCTATATGGTCAAGTGCAATTTTTAAGCCATTGAGTATATGTGCCCTGTTCTCTGCCCTATTCAGATCAAACTGGCTTCGTTTCTGTATGATCTCGATCCTGTGCCTCAAATATATCTGTATTATTTCACGAAGATTGAGTACCATTGGTACATTATCGACCAGTGCCAGATTGATAATGCCAAATGTGGTTTCCATTGCGGTATGCTTGTGCAACTGGTTTAGCACCACATCCGGGTTTGTTGTGCGTGTGAGTTCTATTACAACACGAATCCCGTCACGATCAGACTCATCACGTATGTCGGAAACACCAATGATCTTCTTTTCGCGAACCAATGCTGCGATATTTTCGATTAGTCTTGCCTTGTTAACCTGATATGGAAGTTCCGTAACAATTATCCTGTGCTTGTCGTGTTTCATCTCTTCGATTGTGGAAACTGCACGCAATCTGATCTTTCCGCGTCCTGTCTCAAAAGCATCCTTGATACCCTGTACACCAAGTATCGTCGCAGCAGTCGGAAAATCAGGTCCTTTGATGACAGTCATAAGTTGTGGGATCGTCACATCAGGATCATCGATCAACATAAGGGTAGCGTCAACAACTTCTCCTAAATTGTGCGGTGCCATGTTGGTAGCCATTCCGACCGCAATGCCTGTCGAACCGTTAACCAGAAGATTTGGAAGTTTTGCAGGAAGCACTGTCGGTTCCTTGAGTGATCCGTCATAGTTTGGCTGGAACGATACTGTCTCCTTGTCAAGATCCGCAAGCATCTCATTTGATATCCGGTCCATACGGACTTCGGTATATCGCATCGCTGCTGCGGAATCCCCATCGATAGAACCAAAGTTACCCTGACCGTCAATGAGAGGATGCCTCAATGAGAAAACCTGCACCATCCTGACAATTGTATCGTAAACAGCTGCATCGCCGTGTGGGTGGTATTTACCCATCACATCTCCCACTACACGTGCGGATTTTTTGTGAGCCTTATCAAATGTGATCCCCGATTCCTTCATGGAATACAGGATCCTGCGGTGCACAGGTTTTAGGCCATCACGCGCATCCGGAAGCGCACGCCCGATAATAACACTCATCGCATAATCTATGTATGAGTTTTTCATTTCATCTTCAATTAACACAGGTAAAATCCTTTCTCCGGTATCCGTGGTCTGGATGTCAAACGTTTGTTGTTCACCTGCCTCGGTGCCATCCGTATCGTTATTAATATCATCTGCCATCTTTTTTACCTCACACATCCAGATTAACTACTTCTTTTGCATGCTTTTCGATGAACTTGCGCCTTGGTTCGACCTGATCACCCATAAGTATTGTGAACATTTCATCCGCAGCAATAGCGTCTTCCATAATTACCCGTAGAAGTGTTCTTGTTTCCGGGTTCATAGTGGTTTCCCACAATTGCTCAGGATTCATTTCTCCAAGACCTTTGTAGCGCTGGATCATTGTACCTTTCTCACCTACTTCTTTCAATTTATCTGAGAGTCCCTGGTCTGAATACACATAGTGTTCCGCTTTTCCTTTTTTGATGCGGTAGAGCGGTGGTTGTGCAATATAGATATATCCTGCATCGATCAGGGGTCTCATGTACCTGAAAATGAACGTCATAATAAGCGTCCTTATATGTGAACCATCCACATCGGCATCAGTCATGATTATGACCCTGTGATATCTTGCCTTTGAAATATCCATTTCATCACCTATACCGGTACCAAGAGCAGTGATAAAGGATAAGATCTCGTTGTTTTTCAATACTTTTGCAAGACGTGCTTTTTCCACATTTATGATCTTGCCCCTGAATGGTAATATTGCCTGTGTGTTACGATCACGTCCTTGCTTTGCCGAACCGCCTGCAGAATCTCCTTCTACAAGATATACCTCGCAAAGCGATGGGTCTTTTTCAGAGCAGTCCGCAAGTTTCCCGGGTAGTGTACCAACATCGAGCGCACTTTTCCTGCGCGTTAATTCGCGTGCTTTTTTGGCGGCTTCCCTCGCACGTTTTGCATTAAGTGCTTTTTCAAGTATTGCAACTGCAACTTTCGGGTTCTCTTCCAGAAACTCGGAAAGTCCCTCAGATACCATTGATTCTACAATGCCTTTTACATCACTGTTACCGAGTTTGGTCTTTGTCTGTCCCTCGAATTGTGGTTCCATGATCTTTACACTGATGATGCCGGTAAGTCCTTCACGGATATCATCACCTGAAAGTTTGACATCTCCTTTTTCAAGATTGTTACGCTTTATGTAATCATTTGCAACGCGTGTTAATGCTGTTTTAAAACCGACAACGTGCGTTCCACCCTCGTGCGTGTTTATGTTATTGGCAAATGAGTACACATACTCAGAATAACTGTCAGTATACTGCATTGCGATCTCAACAGATGTGTCTTCTTTTTCTCGTTCGAAATAGATCGGTTTGTCATGAAGTGGTGTTCGATTCTGGTTAAGATACTCTACAAATGACACAATTCCACCGCTGTATTCAAATATATCATGTTCCCGATCCGGTGTTCTTTCATCCGTCAGGGTAATCTTTATACCACGGTTTAAGAATGCAAGTTCACGAAGTCTTGTTGCGAGTGCCTCGTACTTGAATGTGGTTGTTTCGAATATCCTTGCATCGGGCCTGAATGTACATTTTGTTCCCGTGCCTTTGCTTTTACCGATCACAGTTACATCTTCATCAGGAACCCCGCGCAGGTATTTTTGGTAATATACTTTACCGTCGCGTTTGACTTCTACTGCCATCCATTCAGAAAGCGCGTTAACAACTGAGACACCGACACCATGCAATCCACCCGATACTTTGTAACTGCCTTTGTCGAACTTACCGCCTGCGTGGAGAATCGTCATAACGACCTCAAGTGCGGATTTGTTGTACTTCGGATGCGTATCTACAGGGACACCCCTGCCATCATCATCCACCATAACGCTGCCGTCAGCGTTTATGACTACATCGATAGATGTACAATATCCGGCAAGTGCTTCATCGATGCTGTTATCAACCACTTCATACACCAGGTGATGAAGTCCCCTATTATCGACATTACCAATATACATACTTGGACGTTTGCGTACAGCTTCAAGACCTTCAAGAACCTGAATACGCGTCGCATCGTAAGCCTGTTTTTCACTCATTTGTGATATTTCTCCGCAAAAAGGTTATAAATGTGATTATGAATATAATTTAAGCTATAATTCCCTGATTTCATCTTTTCAAAATATCCATTAAATTATTGTGATAAAATAGTGTTAAAGAAATGTTATTTTTGCTTCGCTGGGACCTATTTTTAATGATTAACCTGACTTACACCATTACGTTTTCATACATATTAAAGGTTTATATGTGAGTTGATTATTGCGATCAAAAACATGAAGATTTTATCAAGTTAAGAAGTGCAAAAAAGTAGTCGATCAAGTAATCAATTTTCATATATAGGTACAAGTTTCGCAGATATGAGTTACAATCTTTTGCGCCCATATTTCATTTTTAAGTAATGCAGATGCATCCCGAACTAGTTTTTCCTTGTCACCAACATAATATTTGTTTGCTATAAAATCAATAGCATAGTGTGAACCATTCTCTAATATTTTACAATCATCTTTGTACTTATTTTCAATGAGTCTATTTGCAATATTGTATTACAAACTGTTTGGAACGGTCATCAAATTTATATTAAGAGTTCCCCTACATTTTGAAGATTTAAGAACAAATACTCCATCATTTTCTTCTAAAATAGGACTGTGGGTGGATTTCAAAGGGTTTTGTGACACTATCTTTACTTTGTCTGAAATAATCTCTTCTAGTTTTTCATACTCAGTACCATCATCATCAATGATTATACTAATATCAATATCATCATTAAATCTTCCCAGCATATCGATCACAATTCTTGGTAATACTTTTTCATATATAGTAGGTCTTCCACTGTCCCCAAATATAACTAATGCGAATTTGGATTTTATGTACTCAAAAGAATTTCCACCATACAATTGTTGAAGTTGTGCCATTCCTTTGTCAGGAATCGCGTAGATTGGTTTATCAGTATAACTTTTGAATATTTCATCAAAAAACCACGTATCTGTTTTACCTTCACATAGTATGATATTCAGACTAATAACCCCACAGGTCACTTTTAATCAATTCCATCTCTTCCTTGGCATCCCTTCCCGAACATATTTCCCTATCGATAGAATTATCCCCTAACCTGCGCAATCTAATTATATTTATAGAGTCAATCATAGTTGTTTTCTCAGCTTTTTCCAGCAAATATTCTACCAGTTCCAAACTGTGGGTGGCTATAAAAAACTGCGATTCTTCAGAACTTAATACAATTTCTTTGGCTAATATATCCAAATAACCGGGGTGCATTGAAACTTCAGGTTCTTCAAATAGAACAATTCCGTTTTTAATTAAAGGTGCCATGAATGATAATTTTAGAAGTGCCTTAAATCCATCCCCCATGAACGATATCGGCAATGGTTCATCTAAATTTTCAAGTAATACTTGTAAACCAACATCTGATTCCCTTATGTCTTCAAAATATGGAATTCTTTGCCTTAATGTTTCCAATACCCCTGTTAATTTCTTTGTTTTAATCAACTTTGTATAAAGATTTAACAAGTTTACATCAATTTTAGGAGAACTTAAAATGAAAGGTATTGCAGAAATTGGAAGTATTTCTTCATTTTGTATCGGAATTTTACCTTGATATGCATCCATTATTGTATATATGGCAACTAATTTGTTGTTTGCTTTTGATGTTAAGAATATTTTTTCAGATTGGATCAATTCATTTCTGATTTTTTCTGTTGTGTTATCAATTTTATTTAATATTATTTGCATCATTTCGTCTAATTTATCTTTTGATTCTTCATTTTTGTATAAACTTCTAGCTCTTCGTAATTCATTCATTAATATATATTCTTCGCGCATTATAGTTCGGTTAATATTATATTTAAACTGAGGATTATTTGAAGCATCAATAGAAACAACGAAATTTAAAAAAAACTCCTCAATTTCTCGAGGATATTTTTGATCCGAGTAAAGTAAATCCAGTACAATTCTATTATTTTGGTGTAACTCCAACTCTACACTTGATTTACGCTTAAATTTATGTACTAAATATTTTATATTACTTTCATCGATAACATCAGATAATTTAGTTTCAAGAACATCTTCAAAGTTATTTAAGGAAGAAATTGTCATCCAAATTGACTCTAAAATTGAAGATTTACCAGTGTTATTCGGACCTACAATTATATTTATTGATTCACAAGGGAAATGAATTTCTTCAATTCCTTTATAATCTGTAATTTTAACGTCTTTGATGATATTCATGGAATTCCCTACTTATAGAATTATACCGCCCTATTCTACAAAAGATTTCTATAAATGTAATCAATAGCAAATTTAAGTACATTATTGATTTTTTGGTATTAAAATATTTGTTTCAGCAATTTCCGTTTTGTCACAAACCAATTTCATTTTGATGCAATTTATATATCCATTTTTAAAAAAAGGGTGAAATGCATAATCGGATTGTCAAAATCAGATGCCTAAGCAGGCTTTTAATTTCAAGAAATAGTCAGTTACCCTTAGATTTGAAGCGGACATCTTCTTTTCTTTTATTAGATTGAAGACTATTATATTTTTACTCCACTCCGTTTTAAATGAAGTTCCCCACAGCAGATCTGTGGGGTATCTCATGGTCTCGGCTACAAAAAAAGGTTGCCAGAAAATCACAGACAACTTATTTTGATAATTCTTCAATAGTATTTTCAAGATATGTAGCATTGCTCCTATCGATCAAATGCTGGCACACTTTTTCAGATTCGCCATCCATAATAATTTCACCGTTGTCGATCAGGATTGTCCTGTGCGCAACTTCCTTTACGAAATCCATGTGGTGACTCACAAGTACGATCGTAGTGCCAAAACGTGCATTGATATTCTTAAGTGAATTTGTGACATCACGAAGAGTCACAGGATCAAGGTCACCAAATGGTTCATCAAGCATCAGAATCTCAGGAGAGGTTGCCAGGGAAAGTGCAATAAATGCCCTTACGTGTTCTCCGCCGCTTATCTGGTATGGTGTCTTGTCAAGTACTTCTATTGGCAGGTCCATTGCAGCAAATACCAGTTTTGCATATTTCTCGACATCTGTGTCAGGAACATGAGGGAACAATTTTTGGAATATATCAAGTGACAACTGCATATTCTGCATGGCCTGGTTTTTCTCATCCCCAGACATATCAGGAAGCTGGTATATCACATCAAGTTGCTCATCGGAAATACCCAATTCTGCAGCTCTGTTTCGTGCATATTCAATTGCACCGGTCATCTTAATGCTAAGCCTAAAAGCGATCTGATCCCGAACTGTCGAATGTGGCGACATTGTGAATTCCTGATGCATAATACTTATATGGCTACGCAGATCCATACGTTTCCTGCTAAAATGTGTAATATTCAGCCATTCACCATCATGGAGATAGTTAACATTTCCTGATTTAGGTTCAACCAGTCCTTCTATCATCTTTAACAAAGTTGTTTTTCCGGCACCGGATGGTCCTATGAATGCGAGAATTTCACCTTTATTTATATCAAGAGATAAATCCTTGATATTGAGTACTTCACCAACACGTATAACTGCAAGTCGCTTTGAAATGTTTTCTACTTTGATGATAACTTCTTTATCGGGAACCGGTGCAAGTTCGACCTTTGGTTTCAGGCCTTTTAAAAAATGCTTAAGCACTGTTTTTGGCTCGCCTTCTTCAAGTATCTCACCATTTTCAAGAAATAGAAGCCTGTCCGCAATATACATGTGAATTTCCGGCAGGTGGGACACCACGATAATCGGAATATCCAGTGTATTCTTTAAATCTTTTATCACATCCAGCACTTCCTGTTTAGTATCCGGTCCTGTCATTGTTACGGGTTCGTCTAAAAGCAGGAGTTTAGGGTTCGCTGCAAGCTGGCGTGCAATAATGATCCTCTGTTTTTCACCCCCACTGAGCAAATTGGCTGCATGAAGTGCTTTGTGCTCCATCCCAACAAGTTTGAGATACGCCATTGATTTATCATACATATCCTGATAATGAGGTGAACTCTTTCTTGGAAGCGATTCGTGCCCTTCACGCAAATAATTTAATTTCCTGATTATATTCTCAATTGCAGGTCCGGTCCATAGTCCGAATGTACGCTGAAGGTGGATGGCAGTATTCTTTCCCAGTTTTTTTGTCCCTTCCATACCGGATTTCGGGGTGAACGTATCGTCGTCGAGTTTAAAACTTCCTTCTTCAAAAGGTTCGACTCCGCGCAGGATTTTAAGTAGGGTAGATTTACCACTGCCGCTTTTTCCGGTAATGCCAAGAATTTCTCCGTTTTTGACACTAAAACTAATGCCATTCAGTATCCGTACTTTGTTAGAATTGACTTCATAGTCTTTTACAATATTGGAAACATTGAGCATGATAGCACCTTTTGATAACTTGTTTATATTTTATAAAATGTTAATTTATTTGTAATATTCGTGATGTTTGTACGTCTATATATTCTATACGCTCTTGCATTATAACCAATCATTAAAATTAAATCATTCAAGTAGAAAATATAGTGATGATATCGTATCTTACCCCACATTTATAAGGATCAGGCATATTCCAGTTGATACCACATAAAACATTAAATATCAACCACTCAACACTTAATGGCAGATACAAGTTCCTCAATCTTCGAACTGACATCCTCCGTCTCTTCAACAATAGTACCTGTCACGATCATGTCCGCTCCTGCCATAGCACTCATCTTAGCTGTTGCACCATCGCGAATGCCGCCGCCAACGATCAACATGTTATCACCAAGTGCATGCTTGACCATACCTATCATCTTTGGAGCGATAGGCTTGTCTGCACCCGAACCTGCCTCAAGGTACGTATAATGCATCCCCATATATTTTCCGGCAAGTGCATAGGCCATAGCGATATCCGGTTTATCCTGTGGGATCAATCTTGCATCACCGACCCATCCGACAGTCCCTCCCGGCTCGACGATCAGATAAGCCATTGACAGGGTCTCAAGACCGTACTTGTAAACAAGTGGTGCTCCCATCGCCTGATTCGTAGTAATGAAATTCACATCACGTGAGTTCAACAAACTCATGAAAAAAATAGCATCGGCATGTACGCTTACACCGCTTGCATTGCCCGGGAAAAGTATTGTGGGTTTGTCAGTCTGCTCTTTGATCTTGAGCAAAGTCATATCTAACGATACTCCTCCTGCCCCTGTCGAACCCCCTACCATTATAGCATCCGTACCGCCTTCTACCGCTGCGAGGGCGATCTTGCCAGCCTCTTCGGGAGGCTGTGATGCCGGATCAAGGAGAGTTAAGTGAACTGTACCCTCACGTTTTACAATATCATTCAGGTACTCTTCCACTTGCATGAATTGGATCAGCCACCTCTTACTTCCTTGGATTTTGTGCGTAAATTCTTATAACCGCATTTTCTGCAACGCGTTGCTCTGACAGGGTTTCGGGCATTGCATTTCATACATATCTTCTTGTTGAGGATCCTATTCTCTGCTTCTGGAAATCGTGACATGTTCTCACCTAGTAATTATAATCGATATAAAACAATTTCTTTTACATAGTACACATAAATAAGAATGTTGCTGGCTGGCTACATACATTTCAAAACATATAATGTTTTTGGGGCTCTGTTATTAGAACATCAACATCAAAAACACAGCTTATTGAAAATTAACCGAATGTTCACCTGTTTTATTCTAACATATGATATGTAGAATTTTATAGATCGAGTTGATGTATTGTTAGTGAGGATTTTCTTGGTGGATCTATTCAAGATACTTGTTGATAGTTCCTGCTGCCAACTTCCCGGCACCCATTGCACTTATCACAGTAGCTGCACCTGTAACAATATCCCCGCCTGCACACACACCTTTTATAGATGTCATACCGGCTTCATCAACAATGATAGTACCCTTGCCAGATGCATCCAGTTCCTCTGCTCCTTCAAATATCAATGGGTTTGGTGATGTCCCGATCGCCATAATGACAATATCCGCATCAATAACATGCTCTGAACCCTTTATTTCATGTGGTCTCCTGCGACCGGAATCATCAGGTTCCCCGAGTTCCATCCTGACACACTCTGCGCCTGTGACCATCAGGTTTTCATCACCAAGTATCTTTACCGGATTGGTAAGCAACCGAAATACAATGCCCTCTTCTTTCGCATGATCGATCTCTTCACGTCTTGCCGGCAGTTCCTCATCACTGCGACGATATACAATAATAACCTCCTCCGCACCAAGCCGAAGAGCACATCGTGCAGCATCCATGGCAACATTCCCGCCGCCAACAACTATGACATGCTTACTTTTTTTGACAGGAGTATCATATTCAGGAAATTGGTATGCTTTCATGAGATTTACACGTGTTAGGAACTCATTCGCAGAATACACACCATTGAGATTCTCACCATCAATTCCCATGAAATTCGGCAAACCCGCACCAGTTCCGATAAAAATAGCATCGAATTCTTCTTTCAATTCATCAATGGTCTTGATCCTCCCTATAACATAATCCATTTTTATATCAACACCAAACTGCCCGATGTAATCCACTTCTTCCTGAACAATGTCTTTTGGAAGCCTGAACTCGGGGATACCATAGATCAGCACCCCACCAGCCGCATGCAGTGCCTCAAAGATCGTGACCTTATGTCCTGCTTTTGCAAGATCTGATGCAGCCGAGAGTCCGGCAGGTCCGGAACCCACAACAGCAACACGTTTCCCAGTAGACGGTGTGCGCTGTGGTGTTTTAACTCCTTTTTCGCGCTCATGATCGGCACAGAACCGTTCAAGCCTCCCAATAGCAACAGGCTCTTCTTTTTTACCGAGAACACAGTACATTTCACACTGCGTTTCCTGTGGGCACACGCGCCCGCAAATGGCAGGCAAACTGTTCATTTCTTTGATCGTCCCAATGGCACCGTCAAAATCAGATATTTTAATCCTTTTAATAAATGCGGGAATATCAATATTTACGGGACATCCTTTTACACACTGGGGATTTTTGCATTCGATACATCTTCCGGCTTCAGATACCGCCTGTTCCATTGTGTATCCAAGTGCAACCTCGTTGAAATTATGAGCTCTCTCATCCGCAGGCTGGGTTGGCATTGCTTGTCTTAACATGTACAATCATCTCCGCAACCTGTTTTACTCCCACATTCACTTTCATAATGTTCAACCGCTTCTGACTCTTCCGGGCGATAGATTCCAAGGCGGCTCATCATGAGATCAAAATCAACTTTACGTGCATCAAATTCAGGACCGTCAACACATGCGAACTTTGTCTCGCCACCGATTGATACCCTGCATCCGCCGCACATTCCTGTGCCGTCAACCATGATCGGATTCAAACTTACAAGCGTTTCAACATCAAAAGGCTCCACAACGCCTGCAACAGCGCGCATCATAACAGGAGGACCTATTGCAATGATCCGGTCAATTTTTTCATCACCTTCCAACAGGTTGAGTACTATATCTGTCACGAAACCATGATGCCCCTTTGAACCGTCATCGGTCGTTATGTATAATTTATCACTCCAGGTTCGCATCTCGTCTTCTAGTATAAGAAGGTCTTCACTTCTTGCACCTATTATGGAAATGACCTTGTTTCCGGCTTTTCGGTATGCCTTTGCCTGCGGATATATAGGGGCAACACCGACACCGCCGCCAACAAGTACTATCGTGCCAAGTTTTTCAATTTCGGACGGACGTCCGAGCGGTCCTACAAAGTCCTGCAGGACATCATCGGTTGTGAGTTTTGCAAGATGTTTGGTGGTTTTTCCCATCTCCTGGAAGATGATGGTTACGTAACCTTCTTTCACATCAAAATCCGCGATTGTAAGCGGGATACGCTCGCCGGTTTCATCGATCCGGAGTATGATGAATTGACCTGCCTTTGTCGCTTTAGCCACATCAGGCGCCTGTATCTTCATCAGGTGTACGGTGGGCACCATTTCATATTTTTCGAGTATATTGTATGTCATGTTATCACTTCATAATTTTGATTGTACTGTTGTGTATCCATTATATTCCATTTTGCATCTACGATTGTGGTTATGTTACTTAAAATATACTTCCAACCATTAAAGTCTCCTCTGCATTCCCTGCGATGGATCCAAACATGTTATCCATTTCAAAATTCAGGGTAAAATACATATTTGGATTGTCAAAATCAGGTGTCTAAGCAGGCTTTCAATTTCAAGAAAGAGTCAATTACCCTTAGATTCGTCCATAATGGTTGTTTTTCAATCACATACGCGGTTGTGCAGCACCTGCACATAACCATTATATACCATATTAACATAATATCCCTGTATGATAGAAAAGCGAGATGGATACATCGTAGTGTTTGGCTGTAAAATGTGCGGGAAATGTGATAATGTATGTCCGACAGGCGCGCTGCAAAAAGAAAACGGCATGGTCAAAATTGACTATAAAAAGTGCACGTTATGCATGGCATGCGTTGAGGTTTGTCCGAACAAGGCACTTATTTATATGGAGTAAAGCGCGGAATTGTGACGCAATCATTTATAGTTCAAATTGTCTAATACCAACATATATGGAACTGTTGGAAAAGTGATGAGAATTGTATTTTTGTATCTTTGTATGAATATTGGAATATAAAAACGCTAACTGCGTCACACGATGTTTTTTTTAAGTTGAAATTGATCGCTCTTTCTTATTCGGCGGGTTGCTACATGTGGTTTCTGTACAGGGTCTGACAACTTGGGCAGTAAATCGAAATTTTATTAAATCAGCTATACAAATACGAATTATTAAAATCTGGTGCAATGCGATATAACAAAAATATATTGCAGATTTTATTCTATTTGCTTAAAATAATCAAGCGTCGAGTTTTATCATGATCAAATGTGCAGTGGAAATTGAGGGGTTAATAGAATTTTTATTTGTGATATTTCTCGCTCTGGGAATATATATTGGGGTTTTTAAAAGATTGAAAAAAAGAACTTGAATCAGAAGATCTCAATGATTGCTTTGTGAATAATTTATAAAGTCCTCCTTGTTTGGATGTTCTTCCGCAAAACCTAAAACAAAGCAATAACATTACTAATGAACTAATAAAGGATTTATCTTAAAAATTGGTGATTCAAAATGGCATTTTTTGGGACAAATGGAGTAAGGGGTATTGCTAACGAGTATATAACGCCACAACTTTCAATCGATGTGGCAAAGAGTCTTGGGACCTATATGGGCTCAAAAGGAACGATTGCTATCGGGCGTGACACACGTATATCCGGGGACATGCTAAAATCAGCAGCGATTGCAGGGGCACTGTCCGTAGGGCTTACGGTCATTGATCTGGGTGCTGCACCGGTTCCGGCTGTGCAGTATTATGTTCGTGACCATGCAGACGCAGGAATAATGATAACAGCATCCCACAACCCGCGGGAATATAATGGGATCAAGTTGATAGCAGGGGATGGAAGTGAGTTCTCACGAGAGGGTGAAAGCGAGATCGAAAAGATATATTATTCAAAACAGTTCACATCCGTAAACTGGGACAGGACCGGGGATTTGCGAAAAAACATTGACGCAAATGAGTATTACATACAGGGAATCATTGATCACGTTGATGCACAGTGTATCCGGGGAAAACATTTCAAGGTGGTGACCGATACCGGATGCGGTGCAGGATCGATTACCCTGCCGTTCTTGCTTCGAAGGCTTGGATGTGAGGTGATAACCATCAATGCACAACTTGACGGCACGTTTCCATGGCGCAATCCCGAACCGACACCGGATGTGTTAACAGAACTTGCGGACATTGTCCGGACAACCGGCGCAGACATGGGCGTCGCACAGGATGGTGATGCCGACCGTGCGGTATTTGTTGACGAGAATGGTGATTTCATTGATGATGAAGTACTACTTGCCATGATGGCGAAATTTATATTAAGCCGTAACAAAGGTGTTATTGTTACACCTATAAGTTCATCCCTGCGTATGGCAGATATCGCAGAAGAGGCAGGCGTTGAACTTATCCGGACTGCTGTCGGTTCCATCAATGTTGCACGGAAGATGATAGAAACCAATGCTGTGTTTGGGGGAGAGGGAAATGGTGGCTTGATATTCCCGGAACACCAGTATTGTCGTGACGGCGGTATGGCATGTGCAAAAATACTGGAAATAATAGCAACCGGCATGACCCTATCAGAGTTCGCCGGATGCGTGCCTGAATACTTCAATTCCAAAACGAAAACGAGTTGTGATTATCTTACAGCAACCATGGAACGTGTGAAAGCAGGTGTTTTGGATGGGGACGCGAAGATTGACACAACGGACGGGGTTAAGATATGGTATGAAGACGGCTGGGTTCTTATCCGACCATCCGGCACCGAGCCTATCGTTCGTATATTTGCCGAATCAAAAACAAAAGCAAAGGCAGAGGCATTGATGCTGGAAGGATTAGAACTGGTTGAGAGTTGCAAGTGATAACATGTATTTATTATATATGGGACCCAACCAAATATTTATACAGAAGCAGTGGAAGTTGTATCTATGAATAGTGGTGTGTTTAAACAATGATGAAACAGCAATTCCCGTCAATAAATGACGTGGCACTTATTCTATATATAAAAAATTGAAAAGATTATTGCTGCTGAAAAAACAGTTTGAAATTGCAGGTTTAAAGTAAAGGTAGAGGTGAAGAAAGATATGGCTGACATAATTATAAAGAACGGGTATATTATAACAATGGATCCCGCGCAGGAGGACATTGAATGCGGTGTGGTCGTAATTGAGAACGGCATTATCACACAGGTCGCAGCATCGACCGATGAGATTGCCGATACAGTGATCGATGCGCGCGGCGGGGTTGTGATGCCAGGGCTTATTAACACGCATACACATGCCGGTATGACTTTATTCCGGGGATATGCGGACGATCTGGTACTTTCTGACTGGCTTAATAATCACATCTGGCCTGCCGAGGCAGAGTTAATAGGCAATGACCTCTATATCGGCACGAAACTTGCATGCCTTGAGATGATCAGATCAGGTACAACTGCATTTGCTGATATGTACCTCCATATGGACAGTGTCGCGCGTGCGGTAGAGGAATCCGGCATGCGTGCGGCGCTTTCATACGGCATGATAAGTATTGGTGACCCTGCACGTGCCATTTCAGAACTCAAGGAGGGCAGGCGGTTTGTGCGCGAATGGAATGGACGCGCAAACGGCAGGATTACTACCATGTACGGACCGCACGCTCCGCACACCTGTTCGCACGATTTGCTTAGACTTGCAAGAGAATATGCATTTGAGGATAATGTAAGGATTCATATTCATGTCCTCGAAACAGAAGACGAACTCAACGAGATGAAAAAAACGTATGGGATGTGTTCTATTAACATGCTTTATGAGATGGGGTTCCTTGATAGTAATGTCATTGCAGCGCATTGTGTATGGCTTTCGGACGGGGATATAGATATCCTTAATGAGTGCGGTGTGAATGTATCTCATAATCCGGTTAGCAATATGAAATTGGCATCCGGTATTTCACCTGTTCCTAAAATGCTCGCACGTGGTGTAAATGTTTCACTTGGAACGGACGGATGTGCTTCCAACAATAATCTTGATATGTTCGAGGAAATGAAAACAGCTGCACTACTGCATAAAGTCGATACATTCGATCCCACGCTACTGCCTGCACGGCAGGTTCTTGAGATGGCAACAATCAACGGTGCACGTGCAATGGGCACCAACAGCGGAATGCTGAAAGTCGGGTGCATGGCTGATATGATCATAGTGGATATGGACAAGCCACACCTAACACCTGTATATGATGTTGTGTCGCATCTGGTATATTCTGCATCCGGTGGGGATGTGAGGACTACGATTGTCAATGGAAAAGTATTGATGGATGATTACAGGGTTATGGTTATGGATGAACAAAAAGTGATGGATGATGCACGCAGCGCGGCTGAAGATCTTGTCTTGCGTGTAAATGAGAAGTGAGATGAGATATCTTATCGCATCTCTATACAAGTATCTATACTTCGTAATAATCAACAAATGCCAGCCTAAAATGTAAATGTAAATATAAATATGAATATAACCATAATAGCAACTAAAGAATTATATACAACTTCGTAAGTAATATTCATTATCATTTTGTAATGGAATCGATGCAGAAAAGTAAATTTAAAATTAAAAGTTACAAAAAGTTGACACGTTTAGTATAGCATAATGTAATTATATACACATAGTTAAAATTGGTACGGAGGTATCATATAATGGTTGATGATGGAATTGGATTAATGTCAATGTTGATGGTTGGATTAACACCAATGTTGATATATTTAGGAATAATAATTATATTTATTGCAAGCTATTGGAAAATATTTGCCAAATCCGGACAGCCTGGATGGGCAGCCATAATACCTATATATAACATATATATACTTTTGAAAATTGTTTGTAGACCCAGTTGGTGGTTACTTTTGTATATAATCCCCTTTGTGAACATCATTGTTTCTATAATAGTTACTCTGGATCTTTCCACAAGATTTAATAAAGGAACCGAATTTGGAATAGGACTTATACTATTGCCGATTATTTTCTATCCAATTCTTGGTTTTGGTGATGCGACATACACACAATGTGACTGATATCCTACAATTTTCAGAATATCCTTGTGAATTGAGAGCATACGACATTGTGTGAGTAATAGCATTCTAAACTCACACAATGTCCAAACTTACACATTATGGTTATATCCCAAGTTTCCCACCCAAAAATCAAAACCCCCATCGTATGGCTGCACACCTCTAAAAATTCAGACATTTGTTGGT